>JAGCYD010000046.1 GCA_017960985.1 Bacteroidaceae bacterium | reverse complement strand
TGGGGGCCATTGTACGCATCCAGCAACGAAAGAAGAATGAGATTCGCAAGATGAAGCCTGTGGAGGCCTTGGCACAATTGTTGCCAGCGGTCAGCACGATGAAGTGGGACAAGCGGGTGTATCTGGGCATCTGCGATACGCTTTCGGCCTTGATTGGCAAGGTAAGCATGTACGAACTGGGTTGCCTGCCCGATGCCGATGCGGCCTTGCTTTGCTATAATACCGTAAAGAACTGACGAAGTGAAGAAACTGTTGGCGAAGATATTGCGTTTGTTGCTGACGCCCGTGAGGTGTGGGTACGAGCGGCGTAACGGCCGACAGGGACAGGAGGCGCGCAAGGAAGTGCCGAACAGGGTGTTGCTTGGCTTAGCACGCGACATGGTGCGCGAGGGACATACGGCAACGATTCCCGTCAAGGGTTACAGCATGCGCCCCTTTCTGGAACATCAGCGGGATAGCGTCATCGTGGAGGCTGCCACGGAACTGAAGGTAGGCGATGCGGTATTGGCGGAGATAGAGCCCGACTGGTATGTGTTGCATCGAATCATTGCGATAGAGGGCGACGACATCACCCTGATGGGCGACGGAAATATCGGTTGTACGGAGTCGTGCAAGCGGCAGGATGTGGCGGGCGTGGTCACGCATTACATACGTCCTCGTCGCACGATACTGGCCACCGACCCGAAGTTGCAAAGACGGATACAACTCTGGCGCAAGTTGATGCCCATCAGACGGTATTTGCTGTTTGTGTACAAGGCAATCGTATGATTGAATTCAAAATTAAAAATTAAAAATTCAAAATGAAAATAAAGGACGGTTTTGAGTTGCGCGAAGTATGCGGCGAAGTGGTAGTTGTGGCTACCGGCAGAAAGAATATAGATTTCAGTAAGGTTATCAGTCTGAACGAGAGTGCGGCATTGGCTTGGCGGGCTGTCGTGGGTATGGATTTCGAGGTAAAGGATATCGTTGCGACCCTGATGGATACTTACGAAGTGGACGAGGCAACGGCTCAGGCCGATGCTGCCCAACTGATTGCCCAGTGGCAGGAAATGGGTATGGTGGAGTAATCCTCCCGCTATAGCGAAGTTTCGCGACGAAGATAGCCCACTAACTTATCGTAGCGCCCTCCTTGCGGGCGGTAGTAGGCAAGGATGATGTATTCGTTCTCTGTCTGGTAGAAATTCCCGTCGGGTGAACTTTTCCCCTTTTGCAGATACATATAGTTGTAGTAGCCCTGTTTGAGATAGACAGCGGCATGGTATTGTCGTGCCGATTCGTCCCAAGTCATACGGCAGGCAGGGTCGTAGGGGCCGTTGCTCCAGTTGCCATATACATAAATGTCGTCACTTAGGGCTTGGGGCGCTTCGAGGATGAAGTGTACCCATACATATTCGCTCATGATGTCATCGTCGTCGTAGTCGTCGGTACGGATGACGAAGGCTCCGTTCTGGTCCTCGTCATAGACATAGTTGCGGGCAGGACGGTCGGCATAGAGCGTGGCGTGGTAGTAGGGGGCATACCAACGCATGTTATCGATGTTCATGCCAGGCTTTTGTACATCAAGCAGTTCGAACTTGTGGAACTCGTTACCGGCATCGAAGATGAGTTCGCGACGATGGGTGAAGGCTATTTCTTTACTGTTTTGTATATTGGGTGGCAGGTCGATGACGCGATAGTCCTGTCGGCGGTTCTGCATCACGACGGTATGTATCTCGCGACGCGGGTCAACGACTCGGTTGGCGCCGTAGCCGATGGAGTAGGTCACTTGCTGGTGGCTCTGGTTGAAGTCGATGTCGGTATTCCCGCTGACGGTTGCCAGTATGCTCATGGTGGGCTCTACGATACAGAACTCGGCTTGCAGCAGGGGCGTGTCGCGGTCGTCATCCTCGAATATCTGCACCCGATAGTTGCCCGACAGCAACAGGCGTGTGTTGGCATTGGGGAAGCGTAGGGTGTAGTGGGTGTAGAGTTGTGAGGTATTGAAACTATTCTCGTAGTTCTCGATGGGTTGGTCGTTGAAGCCGGCAAGGTAGTCGCTCTCGAAGAGTCCCTCCGTCTCTGTCCAGTCGGCATTACAATGCTGGATGTGGTAGATGTAGCGATGGTAGTTGTGGCTCAGTTCGTCGAAACTGATGGTGATTTGCTCGTGCTTGCCCAACTCGATGAAGGGCGGTAGCAACGGGTCGTTGTTGACCGTCACTTGCAGGGTGCGTATCTGGTCGGAGAACGAGAGGCTTTGCTGCGCCTTTGCGGGGAGCAACAGGGTAATGAAAAGTAGGGTATAGACGATTCGCTTCATGGCTCTATTCTTTCATTCGGATGACTCTGATGCCTAATTGCGTGGGATGCTTGCCCATGTATTCGTAGAGAGTCATGGGTTCGAGCACGACGCGCTTGTGTATCTGACTGGCGTTGAGCAGGTGGAGCCGATTGTCCGTGCCCCACTTGGCTATGCCGATGTGACTGGTGTCCAGTCCGTCCTTCTTCGTCACGATGGCCAGTATGTCGCCGTCCTTGATGAATCCGAGGGCGGAGGACTTTGACTGGTTCAACTTCGCACGAGGGATATAGTTCACGACTCTTCCGTTGGTGGCTTGTTCGTGTTCCCGGATAAGGCTTTGTGCCTTTGTGTCATCCTTCAGCATGGGGTAGTAGGCAGGATGCGCACTCATGTAGTGGATGTCGAGGGCTTGTGGCGCACGGAGTGCTTCGGGCGGTGTAATTTCCTCGACGATGTCCTGTGCCTCGTTGCTGTCTATCCACCAGGTGAAGTAGTGGTTGCGCGAGGGGTAGCCATCAAGGTTGCCGTTTGCGTAGCGAATCTTTGTGAGGTTCTGGCAATAGCGGTCGAATGAAGTGCTACCTTGTTGTGTAGTAAGCGCCAAAGCAAGGGCGGTCTCCACGAGAGTGGTGCAATCCAGTTGGCGCAAGTTCACGATGAGTTCTTCCTGTGGGTTCACCTCGAGTGTGGCGGCCACATAGGGCATGCCCTTCAGTTGTTCTGCATAGAATAGAATGGGGTTGTCTTTTTGTTGCTGTCCCTGTTCCAGCAGGCGCACGATGCGAAGGCTGTCCTCAGGCGTGTAGGTGAGGGCGTGTGCCGTAAGACTGCATAGGAGGAGCAGGGGGAAGAGGCGTTTCATAGGGTTTGCAATTTGCTAAGGTCGCCTATCGGGTGGCGACTGATATAGCGCATTTGGTTGAGAATCCAGGTTTGTCGTCGTAGCATGTATCCCGACGGGTTGGCGGAACTGAAGCGAAGCGGATTGGGCAATGTGGCGGCAATGAGCGCACAGTTGGCTGGTGAGAGTCGCGAGGCGGGATAGCCGAAGTGTTGTTGTGCAACGGCCTCGGCGCCATAGATGCCATCGCCCATCTCGATGGAGTTGAGATAAACTTCCATGATGCGTTGCTTGCCCCAGAAGATTTCGATGAGGGCGGTGAAATAGACTTCGAGTCCCTTTCGTACCCACGAAGTGCCCGGCCAGAGGAATACATTCTTGGCGGTCTGCTGGCTGATGGTGCTGGCTCCGCGTTGGCGTTTGCCTTTCTGGCGTTCCTTGATGGCCTTGCCGATTTCGTCGAAGTCGAATCCGTGATGAATGAGGAAGCGCTGGTCTTCGCTCGAGATGACAGCGAGGGGCAGGTCGGAGGATATTTCCGAGAGGGGCACCCAATGGTGTTTCAGGCGTATCTTCTCGCCCTGCTTCACTTGCTGGACACAGCGAATGAGCATAAGTGGCGTGACATAAACGGGGCAGACGCGATAAATGAGTACGGCGAGTAGCGTGCTCCCGAAGAAGAGTAGCACGAGCCATCGCAGTATGTGTCGTATCTTGCCGAGCATGGTGGTCGGTGTGGTTATGTGCGACAAATGTAGGCATTTATTTCCGAACTTCGAAATATATCCTTATCTTTGTGGCATTGGTTTAACCTTCATTAATAATACTATGGAGAAGAAGGAACTGATCTTGATGCGTATTACGGGCGAGGACCGTCCGGGCCTGACGGCGGGTTTCATGGAGATTTTGGCGCAATATGGCGCAGACATCATGGACATCGGTCAGGCGGATATTCACAATACGCTTTCGCTGGGTATCATGATTTATGTGGACGAGCAGAGCGCGGGACAGGTGATGAAGCACGCGCTGTTCAAGGCTACGGAACTGGGCGTGACGGTACACTTTGCGCCGGTTAGCGTCGAAGAATACAACGCCTGGGTAGGCCGACAGGGCAAGAATCGTGCGATACTGACCGTGTTGGGTCGCCGACTGGAGGCGCGGCAGATTGGCGCGGTAACGCGTGTGATTGCTGAACAAGGGCTGAATATCGACTCGATTCGCCGTATGACGGGTCGTCCGCCGCTGCACAGGGATGAGGAGACGACGAAGGCGTGTATCGAGTTCTCGGTGCGCGGTACGCCTCGCGACAAGCGTGAGTTGCACGAGCAGTTGATGCGGCTGTCGTCGGAACTGGATATGGACTGCTCGTTCCAGAAGGACGATATGTACCGACGGATGCGCCGGCTCATCTGCTTCGATATGGACTCGACGCTGATTCAGACGGAGTGTATCGATGAGTTGGCGGAGCGCAACGGCGTGGGCCGTGAGGTGCGTGCCATCACGGAGAGTGCGATGCGTGGCGAGATTGACTTCAAGGAGAGTTTCACGCGCAGAGTTGCCCTATTGAAGGGCCTCGATGTGAGCGTCATGCAGGATATCGCAGAGCATCTGCCGATGACCGAGGGTGTGGAGCGACTGATGACGGTATTGAAGCACTACGGCTACAAGATAGCCATTCTCTCGGGCGGATTCACTTTCTTCGGCGAATATCTGCAGAAAAAGTTGGGCATCGATTATGTGTATGCCAACGAACTGGAGATTGGCGACGACGGCAAACTGACGGGTCGCTATGTGGGCGATATCGTGGATGGTCAGCGCAAGGCTGAACTCCTGCGGTTGATTGCGCAGGTGGAGAAAGTGGACCTGGAACAGACCATTGCTGTGGGCGATGGGGCGAACGACCTCCCAATGCTCTCGTTGGCGGGTCTCGGTATTGCCTTCCACGCCAAGCCGCGTGTGGTGGCTAACGCCAAGCAGAGCATCAATACCATTGGTCTCGATGGTGTGCTCTACTTCCTTGGCTTCAAGGACTCGTACCTACATATGTAATTGGGCAGTCAGTTCTCAATGGACCAGGATGTCCCACACGGCAATGATGTGGCAGATGGAGCCGGCGAGGACAAAGAAATGGAATACGGAATGCATGTATGGCCGCTTGTGCAGCGAGTAGAATAATGCCCCCGTGATGTAGCAGACGCCTTCGGCCACAATCCAGACAAAGGCTGTCGGTATGGTATCCACCAGTGGCTTTAATGCAATCAGCCCCGATAGTCCCATCAATACGAAACAGATAGTCTCGGCATTGCTGTGCTCCTTCAGTCGGGCGAAACTCATTATCGTCCCGACGATGGCGCAGGTCCACACGAAGATGAATAGCCCCCATCCCCACCAGCCTTGATTGCGCAGGGCAACGAGCGTGACGGGAGAATACGAACCCGCAATGTGCCAATAGATGGCGGCATGGTCCCACTTGCGTAGTACCTCTTTGGCACGCCAATGGGAGGGTAGTGCATGATATACCGTCGAAGCGACATACGACGAGAGCATACCCGTCAAGTACAGCCATACGGCTAGGCTACCCCAGCCGTCGCCACTACCATAGCACCAGTACAGGAATATCACTCCCATCACCAAGGCCAGTACGGCACCGACGCCGTGCGACCACGAGTTCAGCAGTTCTTCTCCTTTTGTATAATTGATGGCCATGTTCTAATGATTCCTCTGCATGCGTCCTCCAGTAGTTCGATGACTTCCTCGAAACCTTGCTCGCCCCCGTAGTATGGGTCGGGCACATGGTCGGCCACCTTCTCCATGAAGAACTCCGTTATTCGTCTTATCTTCTTGTCTGTCTCCAAGTCGGGTGACAACTGTCGCAGTCGGTCGATATTCCCGTCGTCCATTCCCACAATCCAGTCGAACCTGCGGAAGTCTTCCGTCCGTATGGGACGCGACCTGTGCGTGATGTTGTACCCGTGTCTTGCTGCATGTCTTCTCATCCTCTCGTCGGCCTGTTCGCCTTCGTGATAGTTGATGAGTCCAGCTGAGTCAATCTCGAACTCTTCCGACCTGCCAGCCTCGTTCACCATCCGTCGCATGATGGTTTCCGCCATAGGGCTGCGGCAGATATTTCCCAGACATACAAACAATATGCGTTTCACGCGCACAAAGGTAGTGAAATAATTGCGAATATCGTACAGCGGAATGCCGAATTATGATTATCTTTGCAACGAAGGATATAAAAAGATACAAGATATGAAGAATATGAACAGAAAACTTCTCATTTTGTTGCTCTTTCTGTTGCCCTGCTGTACAATCGTCGTTGCACAGGAGGCTGCCAAGAGCGAGATGCACCAGAAAGCCGAGGCGGACAGTCAGAAGGGCAATGTGGCCAGTGCCCGTTTCCTCTACATCCGTGCCTACGAGGACTATGTCAAGAAGGGACAAGTCAATCAAGGCGTGGAGTGTGGCGTGAAGGCTACGGCGCTCTATTACAAGGAGAACTACTACAAGGAGGCTTTCGACCTGTTGCGTCGCATCGAACAAACCATTTACACCTCGAAGACGGGTGCCGATGCCGCCAAACTGTACTATCTGACGACGAAGGAACGCCTGCAGATGTACATGAAGATGAGGAAAACCGAAAGCGCAAAGGAACAACTCGCACGCTTGGAGAAACAGGCAAGTGCGGCCAACGACGATGGCTTGACAAACGACTTGCTCTATACCAAGGCGCTCTTCTACTATACATTCGGGCAGAATGCACAGGGAAATGCCGTATTCAAGGAGATGGCTGCCAAACTGACCGCCCAGAAGGAATACGACAAGGTGGACGAGGTGTATCAGACGCTGATAGCCAATGGTCGTCGTGCGGGTAACGCAAGCCTTGTGGCCCAGTCGTACAGCAGTTATCTTGCCTGGAAGGATTCGGTGGCAACCCTCCGCCTAGCCGACGAGACGGGCGTGCTGAAACAGCAAATCATCGACAACGAAGTCGCCATCGCCGAGCGCGACCATTCACTCGCCGTTCGCAAGGGCTTTATCATCGCCCTCAGCATATTGGCTTTGGCACTTGCTGCCGTACTCGTCTTGGGCTTCGCCGTATTGATGCGCTTCATTCTCCTGACCCGAAAGCAGAAGAAAACCATCAAACTGTCCAACGAGATGAGCGCCTTGAAGGCAAAGTTCATCGGCAACATCTCTGCCCAATTGGAACCCACTTTGCAGAAACTCGATACCCGTCAGCCCGAGGTAAAGGCTCTGTTGGACTTCTCCAGTCATATCCAGACCCTCTCGGCATTGGAGAATACAAAGCCCGAAACGGTGGAGATGGAAGAAACCCAGATACCGCAGTTCTGCGAGGGACTGATAGAGCAAATTCGCGACAAGGTGAAGGTGGGCGTGAGCCTGAAGGTGGATGCGCCGAAGATGAGTGCGCCGATAAACCAGGAGTATGTCTCACATATCCTGCTGCACCTGCTCACCAACGCTGCACAATATACGCCTGAGGGCGGAAGCATCTGGCTCGACTTCAAGAAGCGCGGTCCCCACTTGCACCAGTTCATGGTGTCGAACACGGGACAGCCTATCCCCGAGGAGATGCAGGAAGAGGTGTTCAAGCCTTT
>JAGCYD010000045.1 GCA_017960985.1 Bacteroidaceae bacterium | reverse complement strand
GAAGACGGCATACTGAACGAGCCTAAATTGCGGCGCATATTGTCGCATCACGATCAGGTATCGGAGTGGTTCTCGCTGCAGTGTGAGGTCGAGTCCACTGCCCTGCTCCACCGTTGGTACACGCGACAGGGCGAGATGCTAAGCAAAGAACTGAAAAAGATGTTCGGCGAAAGGATTGTGGGCTTCAGTACAATCATGGAAGAGATTGAAGGGTAAAGGTGAAAAGTGAAAAGGTAATATTGGGCATCGACCCAGGGACAAACCTGATGGGCTACGGGGTTCTCAAAGTGCAAGGCAACAAAACGGAGGCCTTAGCCTTGGGAGTCATCGACCTACGAAAACTGGGTGACGGATACCTAAAACTGGGACACATCTACGAGCGTGTGTCGGGAATTATCACTTCGTATCTACCCGACGAACTGGCCATCGAAGCACCTTTCTTCGGAAAGAATGTGCAGAGTATGCTGAAACTGGGACGTGCACAGGGTGTGGCTATTGCTGCTGCGATACAGCACGACATACCCATCAGCGAATATGCCCCCATGAAGATAAAGATGGCTTTGACAGGTAATGGTAATGCCAGCAAGGAACAGGTGGCAGGTATGCTGCAGAAGATTCTGAAACTAGATGCCGAACAAATGGACACATTCCGCGATGCCACAGATGCTTTGGCTGCAGCCTATTGCCACTACATGCAGATGAGCCGTCCAAGAACGGAATCCAATTATCGCTCGTGGAAAGACTATGTGAAGAAAAACGCGGATAAGGTAAGTGCAAGGTAAAAGGATGAGAGAAGTAATCCGAATTGACAAGGGCGTAACGCGCCATCCCGAACATAGGATGGCTGAACCCGTTTCGCTTTCCATCTACGAAGGTGAACAAATCGCCATCGTGGGTGAGAACGGTAGCGGTAAGAGCCGACTTGTGGACATTCTCATCAGCCGATTCCCACTTCTGCTGAACGAAGTGAAATACGACTTCACCCCATCGCCTTATCAGTTGGTAAGCGAGAACATTCGATACATTACCTTCCGAGATAGTTACGGTACCAACGACAGTAACTACTACTATCAACTGCGCTGGAACCAGCACGAAATCGGTGAGAACATCCCGACTGCTGTGAGTTTTCTTGAGAACGCACCCAAGAAACTGATTGAGATGTTCCACCTTGAGCCCGTACTCAACAAGCCCGTCATTACCCTATCGAGCGGAGAGATGAGGAAGTTCCAACTAACCCGTGCCTTGACAACAATGCCGCGTGTGCTTGTCATGGACAATCCCTTCATCGGGCTCGACGCACAAACCCGTAGTCAGTTGGCAGAACTGATGCAGACTCTTATCCAAGAAACTGGACTGCTGTTGATACTTGTCTTGTCGAAAACGGACGACCTGCCCGAATTCATCACTCATGTATTGCCCGTAGAGAACTTGACATTAAAAGAGAAAGTCACCCGCGAGGAATATATGCAAGCCCGACAGGCTATTCAGACACCCGTTCTGCCCCAACTGGAACGCGATTGGATTATAAACCTCAAAGAAAAAGATATATCCCAGATTCCCTTCTATCCCCAACGCGGAGGAGAAATACTGCGTTTCAACGATGTTTCCATACGATATGGGGAACGGATAATATTATCGCATTTGAATTGGGTGGTCTGTGAAGGCGAGCGATGGGCATTGAGTGGTGAGAATGGTGCGGGCAAGAGTACGCTACTGAGTCTTGTCTGTGCCGACAATCCACAAGCCTACGCTTGCGACATACATTTGTTCGGCCATCGTCGAGGAACGGGCGAAAGCATCTGGGAGATAAAAAAGCATATCGGATATGTCAGCCCAGAAATGCACCGTTCGTACTTAAAGGATATTCCCGCAATCGATATTGTGGCAAGCGGACTCAACGATTCGATTGGTCTTTACACACGCCCCAAGACAGAACAACGGGAAATCTGCCTGCGTTGGATGCAGGTATTCGGAATAAGGGATCTTGCCGAAAGGACCTTCCTAAAACTCTCCAGCGGTGAACAACGCCTATGTCTGTTGGCGCGTGCTTTCGTGAAAGACCCCGAACTACTTATTCTCGACGAACCCCTACATGGACTAGACAATCGTAACCGACAGCGTGTAAGGGAAGTTATCGAGGCTTTCTGCAGTCGTAAGAACAAGACGCTAATCATGGTGACACACTATGCAGAAGAATTGCCAACATGTATCAAAAAAGAATTGTACTTGACCAAAAACATATAAAACATAAAAGCAATGAAGAAACTGATTTTAGTAACACTACTCGGACTGACATCTTTTTGTACAATTACGGCACAGGATGTGTTCAATCAGGTAGTTAAGAATGCAAAGACCGTATTGGACGACCCCAAGGCCGACGATTTTATGATTTCAGTATCACAGTTCAAATATACAGCTTTGCAGTATCTCTGCAATACTGCGATGAAGCAAAACGACGGTAGCGTGGAAGGTAATTTCCTCGACATCCAAGCCTATAGCCTCAATCACTTCATCATTTCCTATTTCAGTGAACTGGCCAAGGCACAGAACGCCAGTAATTCCACCCAGAAAGACATTATGAAGAAATACTGGCGCGCCAGTACGGAGAATCCTTTGTTCGAGGACCAAGACAAGGAGACGACAGATGTTTTCATGGATGACCCTGACTGTATAACTCCATTCAGCCTGAATACGGATTGGGAGAAGGCTGACAATGCAATAACCGAAAAATAAAAAGCCCAGAAGATGAATGTAGCAGTCATTGACTACAACGCAGGAAACATCTATTCGGTAATCCATGCCTTGGAACGGTTAGGCATCAACCCTACCCTAACTAATGTGCCCGAGCAGATTATCAGTTCTGACAAAGTAATCTTTCCTGGACAGGGCGAAGCCAGCAGTGCAATGGCTTACTTGCGCGAGCGCAACCTTGATCGCGTCATAAAGGAACTGAAACAGCCGATTCTGGGTATCTGCATCGGACAACAACTGATGTGTGCCCACTCCGAAGAAGGCAATGTGGATTGTCTGGGTATATTTGATGTTCCCGTACTTCGCTTCCAGCCACAACGACACGAAGACAAAGTGCCACACATGGGATGGAATGCGCTGGAAGATGTCAAATCCAGTCTTTTCCAGAACTTCGATGGAGGCGAATATGTATATTTTGTACATAGTTATTATGTTCCCGTCTGCGATTGGACAGTAGCTCAAACGGAATACATCGTACCTTTTAGTGCTGCCCTACATCGCGACAATTTCTACTCTACCCAGTTCCATCCCGAAAAGAGCGGTAGCGTAGGAGAACAGATTCTAAAGAACTTCCTTGCCCTATGATAGAACTCATACCAGCCATAGACATTATCGAAGGAAAGTGCGTCAGACTTTGCCAAGGTGACTACAACACAAAGAAAGTGTACGGGAATCCCATTGATATGGCTATCGAATACGAACAATTGGGCTTTCGCCGCCTTCACCTCGTTGACCTTGACGGTGCCAAAAGCAAACATGTAGTGAACGATGCCGTTCTCAATGAAATCACCCGAAGGACAAATCTTATCGTAGATTTTGGTGGTGGAGTGAAGACTGAAGACGACCTGAAGAAAGTATTTGAGGCAGGTGCAGCATTGGTTACCGCTGGAAGTATTGCCATAACACAACCTGCGCTCTATCTCGAATGGCTCGACAAATACGGAAGCGACAAGATGATTCTGGGAGCCGATGTAAGAAACGGCATGATTAGTATAAATGGATGGAAGGAGGACAGCGATGTCAGTCTTACACCCTTCCTCCAGCAATACATGAATGCTGGAAACAAATATGTATTGTGTACGGAAATCAGTCGCGACGGAATGCTTCAAGGTCCTGCCGTTGAACTTTATAAATCGATTATGCAGACCTACCCAACTTGCCACCTTATTGCCAGCGGTGGCGTGAGTGGTATCAACGACATTGACGAACTCGACAAGGCAGGCATCCCCGCCGTCGTATTCGGGAAGGCCATCTACGAAGGCAGAATCGATATGAAAGAACTTAGCCGAAAGTATCTATGTTAGCAAAGAGGATTATACCATGTCTTGATGTGAAAAACGGACAAACCGTAAAAGGCACAAACTTCGTGAACCTGCGACAAGCAGGCGACCCCGTTGAACTCGGGCGCGCCTATAGCGAGCAGGGAGCCGACGAGTTGGTTTTCCTTGACATCACGGCAAGCCATGAGGGAAGAAAAACCTTCACATCTATGGTGGAGCGTGTGGCTGCGGAACTATCCATACCCTTCACGGTAGGTGGAGGCATCAACGAACTTAGCGATGTTGACCGAATGCTTTCGGCAGGAGCCGACAAGATAAGCATCAATAGTGCTGCTCTGCGAAACCCGAATTTGATTGATGAAATTACCACACACTACGGAAGTCAGGTGTGTGTGGTTGCCATTGATGCCAAGTTGGAAGAAAACGGAGAATGGCAATGTTATGTCAACGGTGGACGTATTCCCTTTGGCAAGAACTTGTTTGAATGGGCCTACGAATCGCAGGAACGCGGTGCTGGAGAGATTCTATTTACATCCATGAACCACGATGGAGTGAAGACTGGTTTTGCGAACGAGGCTTTGTATCAACTCTCCGAGAAACTAACCATCCCTATCATTGCCAGCGGAGGCGCAGGAGCCAAAGAGCATTTCCGCGATGCTTTCCTACTGGGACATGCCGATGCCGCATTGGCCGCAAGCGTATTTCACTTTGGAGAGATTTCGATTCGAGAACTAAAACAATATCTGACAAAAGAAAACATAAACATAAGACCATGACCATTGATTTTAAGAAGATGGACGGCCTGGTGCCCGCCATTGTGCAAGACGCACAAACTAAGAATGTATTAATGTTGGGCTTCATGAACGAAGAAGCCTATCAGAAGACTGTGGAAACTGGTAAGGTGACTTTCTGGAGCCGCAGTCGGAAAGCCTTGTGGACAAAAGGTGAGACAAGTGGAAACTTCCTGAATGTGGTAGAGATTCTTAATGATTGCGACAATGACACGCTGTTGATTAAGGCCAATCCCGTTGGTCCAGTTTGTCATACAGGTGCTGACACTTGCTGGAATGAGCAAAACACAATGAATCCGTTGCTCTTCCTTTCCGACCTCAGTGATTTCATCGAGAAGCGCCATAAGGAAATGCCCGAAGGCTCATATACCACTTCTCTTTTCCGTGACGGTTTGAATCGAATGGCACAGAAGGTTGGCGAAGAGGCATTGGAACTTGTGATTGAAGCAACAAACGGAACTAACGAGCGCCTTATATACGAAGGTTCAGATATGCTATATCATCTTATCGTCCTGCTGACAAGTAAGGGTTTACGCATAGAGGATATGGCAAAGGAACTAATGGAAAGGCACAATCCTGGATGGAAAAAACATTAAGACTATGCTGGCAAAATACGAACAGGTACAACTGAACCAAGACGAGCGTCCCATACTTACCGATATAAACTTTGAAGTACAGGAAGGACAGTTTGTTTATATCTTAGGCGAAGTAGGTTGCGGCAAGACATCGCTACTGAAAAGTATTTATGGGGAATTACCCATTATCCAAGGCGAGGCCGAAGTATTGGGACACGACCTAACAAGGATTAAGTTGAGCAAACTACCTATGCTCCGTCGTCAATTGGGAATCGTGTTTCAGGATTTTCAGTTGCTTCGCGACCGTACGGTGGACGAGAATCTGGATTTTGTACTTCGTGCAACTGGCTGGAAGGAGAAAATCGAACGCGAGCAACGCATCATTGAAGTGCTGGAACAAGTCGGGCTTCCCGAAAAGACACGACACATGCCCTATGAACTTTCTGGGGGTGAGCAACAATGTATCTGTATCGCCCGTGCCCTGCTCAACAAGCCCAAATTGCTTCTTGCAGATGAGCCCACGGCAAATTTAGACCATGAAAATGGCGACCGTGTTATGAAACTATTAAATGAGATCCGTCAACAAGGAACCGCCGTCATTATGACTACGCACAACGAACAATGGACAAAACTATATCCAGGAATCGTATGGCGTTGTCGAGAAGGGAAAGTTATCATTGACGGAGATTCACAAGAACAAGAATAAAAAAGAAAAAGATAAAATAATGAAAGTAATGAAATTTGGTGGCACAAGCGTAGGCTCGCCACAAAGAATGAAAGAAGTAGCGCAGATATTTGATCCTGCAGAGGGAGAACAGAGTTTTGTTGTGCTGTCCGCTATGAGCGGCACTACCAACAGTCTAGTAGAGATCTCTGATTATCTCTACAAAAAGAATCAGGAAGGTGCAAGTGTTGTTATCAACAAGTTGGAGCAGAAATATCTGAACCATGTAAAAGAGTTGTACAATACCGAAGCATATCATCAGAAAACGACTGCATTCCTTCAAGAGGAATTCAAATATCTCCGTTCTTTCACAAAGGATAACTTCTCACAGAAAGAAGAAAAGATTATCCTTGCTCAAGGTGAAATCATCAGTACAAACATGGTAACGAATTACCTACTTGAACAAGGAAAGAAGGCGATTCTTATTTCTGCACTCGATATGGTTCGCACTGATGAGAACGGTGAACCAGACTTAAATTATATCCGCGAAGCAACGAGTAAGAAAATAGAAGAGTATGCAGATTACAAGATATACATCACACAAGGTTTTATCTGCCGTAACGCAAAGGGCGAGATTGACAACCTTCAGCGTGGCGGAAGTGATTATACGGCTTGTTTGATTGGTGCAGCACTTCATACTCAAGAGATTCAAATATGGACAGATATCGATGGTATGCACAACAACGACCCTCGTGTCGTTGAGCACACAGAACCTGTTCGCCAATTGTACTTTGAGGAGGCAGCCGAATTGGCATACTTCGGAGCAAAGATTTTACATCCGACATGTATTCTT
>JAGCYD010000044.1 GCA_017960985.1 Bacteroidaceae bacterium | reverse complement strand
TCACCATCCTTATTGATGTCCGTTGCTGCACCTTCCTCATAGCGAGTCAGCGTGAAGTCGCGGTAGGCGAGCCATGCGCCACGGCTTCCGTCGTTGCCGTAGCGGCCAGGGTTGGTAATACCGAAAGTCAGGTTCGTAGTGCTGGAGATGTAGAAATATACATCGTTGGCATACTGTCCCTCGTTGAAGGCCATTCCTGCAGCCGTTAGGCCGTTGGGGTAATACTTGCCGTCAGCGCCCTGATAGTCGTTTCCGTCCACGCGGGCTACATCGGAATAAGCATCGAACAATGAGGCAATCTGGGTTTTGACATCGCCAGCATACAGATATACATTGCTTGCTGGGCCGCCTGCTGCTTCTAAATCTGCGTTGCGTGTCATGCGGCAGAATGCCTTTACACTCAACTTATATAGACCGGGCTCCAGACCGTTCACAGTTTCGTCGATAGAGTAGGCGCCAGCTTGATACTTCTCCTGAATACCATCCACACCAGTGATGTCAATGGCAACTTCTCTGTATCCATTTGCCAAAGCAGCCTCCAATGCGCTCTTGGTCGAAGCCGTGATACCTGCAGCCGTTGCAGCCGTTGCAGCCTGTGTATCCATTAGACTGGCCATGCGGGTTTTGTGCTCGGCGAGAGTTTCCAGTGTCCATTTATAGGCACTATTGAGACTCTGCAGATGGTCGCTCTCTACAGACAGGTAGTAATTCAGCGTACCATTGTCGTTGGCATTCTTGATGTTGTAGCCGCCCGTGACTGCTTGAATCGTCCAGTAGGGATTAACATCATTGTCGGTATAGACATTACCATTGCCTGCATCGAACAGATGGAGGTTGTTGTCCACGAAGATGAACTCCGATTTACCATCGGCATTCGTAGTCAGTCGCATCGGCAGACCGAACTCGTCAACCATTGCACGCGTATTCCAGTCGCCACCGCGGCTTGCGTACTTGCCATCAGTTGTGCGCAGGTAGTAGATGCCATCGAAGACAGTAGGTGTTGTGAAGGTCACGCTGACAGCATCATTGCTTACCTGACCTGCATAGCCGACAGTCCCTGCGGGGAAGTTCAGCGTGTAGGTAGAATTGCCGTCGAGGGTAACGCCTCCCGAGAAGTTAACTGTGGCAATCTTGCCAGAGAGGTAGATGAGATACTCGCCTACCTTGGTGTTGCCCTTGTACAGGGTAGCCTTGGCTGAGTTGTTCAACTTGGTAAATACTGCGCCCTCAACATTGCTGTTGGCATCGGTGAAGGCCAGCGTCCAAGTGTCGAGTGTACTGGAACTGTATAGGCCATCGGTAATGTTGGAAGTCGGTGTGCCTACATTGTAACCAGGAATAGAGAGACCCAGATATTCGAGTTTGGCATCGTCGAAGGCTACCCAGTCGGCCGTTACACTTTCAGCCTTGGCTCCCACACGCAAGGTGCCGTTCGTAACCTGTACGACAACGCTGGCACGGGCACCTGTATTCGAGGTTGGAGCAGTCTGTGTTGCACTGTTGGCATAGATACTGAAACCAGAACTTGCGCAAGTAGCCACAGCCGAGAAACGATAGTAACCGTCGGGCAGACCCTGAATCTCCTGATAGATTTCAGCATTGCCGACGCCACCGTTAACATAGCGTTGGAAGTAAGCATTGCCGACCTTGCCACCCAAGGCATTGTTGGTCTGCACTTCCCAGTTGGTGCCAGTGTATTTCCATCCGATAGCATACCTTTCGGCTCCGGGGTTCTCAAGTACATAGGTTATGTCCAGAGGCGACTCATAGGTGGCGTCACCAGCATTGTCGTACATGGCAACAAACTGACCACGCAGGATGGTGAAGATGTCGAAGTGACCGATGTCGCCACCTAATTTGTTCAATGCAGTCTCGGCATCACCGGAAACGGCACTTGCGCCTCCCCATGCACCCAGATAACCAGCGTCTGGATATACACCATTCTGGATAGTCCAATAGCCGTCATTGTTGTATGCGAACGATGTGCGTCCCCAAGCTATGGCACCTCCACCATTATCACTGCAACGCCAGTTCCATCCCGCATTCCATTCGGTTTGGTACATGAAGTCAAGATTCGTGGCATTGGCTACGATCTGGTATGTTGTATTGTCCTGTTCATAGGTATCAATGGTCCAAAGCGTCTCCTTGGTAGTTGTGGGGTAAACATCAGAATACCACATACCCTTGAAATTGGCTCCTTGATTGACACCAGTCTTTATCTTCATACAATAGTCCTGATCGTGGTCGTAGAGGACAAAGAAGTAAGGACTATAGTCAGCGGGCAGTGCCGTGATTTGGGTGAAGCCATCGTTGACAAGACGCTCCTTCGTGGAAACTACGACACCGTCAGAGCCCAGGAAGTACAACTTGAAGTTGTCGGCCATGGTCCAGTAGCCGTCATTAGAAACAGTACCGCGCAGACCGATACGCAAGTTGCCAGCAGCAAACTCGTTCTGTATGGTGTTGTTGTACTTGTTGCGCGATAGGTAGTTGTTTCCAGCCTCCATGTTGTCGGGTACATAGGTGTTGCCAGCAGTTGTGTATTCACCGTTACTGATGCTGGAATTCTGCTGCCCGTCCATAATGTTCTTAATCTTCTGCGATACATTGTTGACATAGATGACCGCATTGACATTGTCCGTTCCGCCTGTGTAGGCTGTATATACATCGGCAACAGCACCAGGACGCTGGAAGGCATCGACGGAGAACTGATATCTACCGCCGGGCATGTTGGGCAGAATCTGATAGAGGTCGAAAGTAGTCTGGAAGAACTCCACAGCACCATAGTTGCGTGTAGGACTGAGAGACCAGCCTTCTGTGCTGTCTGTGAAGTCGGCGTTTTCGATGAGGAAGGTCAAGTCGTAGTAACCGCCGTTCGAAGGCATAGTATTGTTGAGGAAGTCGAGACCTGCGGCTTTCATGTCCTCGATGTACTGCAAAGCCTGATCCATCGTTACTGAGCCGTTGATGGCAGAGCTGATGGTGTTGATGGTGTTGGTGAGTGCCGTTGTAGCACCATCGGTCTTATCCGTGTGGTTTACATTCTTGGCTGCGGTATAGCCGTTGATGTAGTTACGCAGGATGTCGAGTTGTATCTCGATAGCGCCAGTTTCAAATTCAGCGACATCGTTACCTGCGGCAAGAATTATCCAGCGCTGGGTAGAAGCATCGTCCCCGATGCTGAAGCCTGTAGAACCTACAGCGCCATTGGCCATGGCTACCATAGCCTGACTCGAACCGAAGTCGAGGAATGTATAGCCATTATAGGTTTCTGAACCTACATTCACATCCACACGGCACTTCTTCATCTGAATGTCGCTGGCAGTATTGCCAGTGGTGAATCCATTCGTGGCATCAGCACTATTGTAGCGGATGTACTTATTTGTCGAGGCATTCTTGATATGGTACTTCTGAATGGAAGCATCGAAGGTTATATACCACGCTGCCTTGTCGTTTGATTGTGCTTCAGAGGCTGACATTTCCTGCCATTCCAGATTGCCACTGTTGTTCACAACCAGATAGGCCGTCGTTAAACCGCGGTCCTTGTCCTCGCACTTGATATAGTATTTTGTATTGTCGTCTTGTGGGAATGCGTAGTAGGGCAACAGCCACTGGTCACCGGTCAGAGGCAGACCACCTTCACCCAAAGCCTCGCAGACGAGGGCATTACCGATGTAGAGTTGGTCGCTACCATTGTCTTCCTGCGCACCGTTGATACCATAGGGCCACAGGTGCATGCCGTCGCCAGAGAGCGTTGCGCCTTCATCGTTGTTCCAGAAACGGAGGGCATCCCATACGGGGAACTGGTTACGGGTGAAGTCGCCCCACATCCAGTGTTGACCAACGCCGACTCCATGCAACATCTCGTGCATGATGGTACCCGGATTCTGATATGCCCAGTTGTCACCCACAGAACACCAGCCGCCATAGGAGCATTCTGCTGTGGGCACACCACTGACATGGCCGATAGAGGGCCAATAACTTGTCAACTGAGTCAGATTGTCCCAGAAACGGTCGAATGCCCATTCGCAGGAACTTGTGATATGGTTATCAGCCGTTTCATCACCAGAACCACGAATGCTCCAGTGGATATCTCCCTGGGGTAGGGTAGGTACCTTGACAACATCGCCATAACCTACGGCATAATTCTTCGTCATCGCGTACGGGCGTATATAATACATTGTACCGGGCGTAAGGTTCTCTATCCAGATGACCTTGCCGTAGGAATCAATCCAGTCGGTGGTGTAACTGGCGTTCTCCAGCGTGGGGTTGGGACTGGTGCTATAGCAGAAGCCTTCCTCTACTACATTGCTGCCCGACCATGTAAGACGGCCGAAAATCCAGATGCTACCACGGGCTGTACGCTTGTTACCAGTTACCGTAGGAGCAGAGCCCGAAGAATGACGCAGGCGGTAAGCACGCTCGCCAGCCACAACAGCCTTGGCAGCAGTGGCTACATTGGAAAGATTGCCGCCGCTGATGGCAGAGGTCAGTGTGCTGACCAGATTGCTGTACTGCGTGTCGCTTCCATAAGTGCTAATCAGATTGTTGGCATAGTTCTTCACCGTGTTACCTGCACTCGAGATGTTGTTGGTGGAATTACCAACATAGGTCAGGGTGAAATTGTCGCAACCCAACCAGTTACCCGAAGCACCTTCGGCTACAAAACCGATTTCCGCAGTTCCGTCGGTTACGAAGAAGTCGAGCGAGTAGGTGCCGAGTGTCGTTACTGCCGTGCGCAATCCGTTGGCAACAATCCATGCACCCACTTGAGCGGCATTCGTGTTGGCCTGCGAGATGTTCATGGCTGCAGCCGACAGTCGATAGACACCATTCGACAGACCTGTCACAGTCTGTTTAACAGAGCCAGAGCCAACAAGGCTACCTGAGGCTATCCAGCGCTCTAAGTAATTGCTGCCTGCCTTGTAGCCTGACATACCATCGTTGGTCTGAATCACCATCTTGTTTACGGTCCAACCATTGGTGCCGTCCTCAAAACTTCCGTTCGTGATGCTCTGCGCATTAGCGCAAATGCTTCCCAATAGCAGCAGAAGCATCATGAAGCCTTTTTGTAGTCTTACAGTTTTCATAGTTTATATTAGTTTTTAGGGTTCTATATTGTCTTTTACTTTGTTACGACTTTGCGTCCGTTGACAATGTAAATGCCAGCCTTTGGACGGCCGTTAATCTTACGACCGCTTAAGTCGTAAATGGCATTGCCTGCTGTCTTCTGCTGAACTTCTTCAACGGAATGAATGCCCGTGAGCGTATCATTGCCACCATAGAAATAGAGGCGGAAGTGGTCGAACATTGTCCAATATGCAGAACTGGTCTGGGTACACTTAATACCTATCTTCAAGTTGCCGTTTGATGTTGTAAGGTCTGTTGCCACACTGTTGTCATACAGGCCCTTGTTGAAGTATTTTGCAACACCATCCATGCAATTGGGAATATATTTGCCATCGCCCATTTGTTTGTCGCTGCCCCAGCCGCCATCGTTGAAGAGAGCCGTGGACTGACGGTCATCGCAAATATGCTTAACGGCAGTGGACTTGGCGCCGATGTAAAGGCTGGTCGTAATCTCGGCCGTTCCATTTTTGTAGGGTGTATAGATGGCATCGTATGCACCTGGGCGCTGAAAAGCCAATGCGCGCAGTTCATAGGTGCCCTTCGGCAGATTCTTCAGGGTCTGATAGTAGTCGAAGGTCTTCTCGTAGAATTCGGCTCCACCGCCACCATATCCAGGGTTGCCGTTTGTAGAAGTCCATCCTGTAGTGGCATCTGTGTTGAAGTCGGGATTCTCTATCATATAAGTCAAGTCGAAGGGATGGTTCATATCCGTAGCCGATACACTCTCCAAGAAGGTCAAGCCCGTCTGACGAGCCTGGCTCAACAGGTTGTTCAGTACCGAAGTAGATGTTGCAGCATTGCAGTCAGCCTCTATGTTGTCGAGTGTCGTGTTCAGTGTTGCATCGGCATTTGTCACATCCTCGGTGTGGGGAACTTCGGCAAGATTACGGATTTGTGCTATTAACTCATTGAGTTCTGTCTTTGCAGCGGCAATGGCCTGTACCTCGAAGGTTTCTGCTTCCTCAGCCGTAAGGATGAGCCAGCGCTGAGTCGTAGCCGTATTGGCAATATTGAAAGAGCCCTTTCCTATCGCCTTGCTGGAGTTGGCCAGCAGTACGGGAGGATTGCTGCTGTAACTTTCGGGATGGATGAAGTAGTAACTGCTGAATCCATTAACATTGACATGTCCTGGCATCAAATGAATGTCGTTATCCGAAGTCGGCGTGCTGGGCTTTGTGAGTTTGAAGCCATTTGCATCAGTATAAGTTAAATAGTAACCATTTTTTGCATTGCGCAACTGGTAATACTGATTGTCGGGGGTGAAGGTCAGGTACCAAGCAGCATAGTCATCGGTAGCAGCCTTTTCTGCGGTCATCGTCTTCCACTGCAATCCGTGTGTGGCTGTTTCAACCAAGAATGAATTGTATAGTCCATGGTCTTCGTCCTCGTTCTTGATGTAGTATTTCACACCATCATCATGATTGAATGAATAGTAGGGAAGTGCATAGCCAATCTCATTTGAACCAGGCAGACCGTCCTCGTTCAAGGCTTGTGCCAGAATACCCATCATGCAATAGAGGTTGTCGTTGTGAGTATCTTCCTGTGCACCGTTACAGCCGTATGGCCACATGTGCATGTTGTCGCCTGCAAGAACAGTTGTCGTGTTGTTGTCCCAGAAGTGGAGCGCTTCTGTCACGCGTTTGCCTGCCCAAATACCATCTGGACGATAGTCGGCTGACCACCAGTTACCATGGGTACCCACGCCAATACCGTGTAAGGATTCGTGCATGATGGTACCGGGTTGTTGGTACGATGAACTAGAACCCACACGCATCGAGCCTCCGTAACTACAGTCGGCAGTCGGCGTTCCAGGGCTGTAACTTACACTGATGCCGAAACCGTGGATACTGGTCAGGTTGTTCCAATAATAGTCCATGGCTGTGTTGATAGCATAGTTGATACGGTCGTTTGTGGCCTCGTCGCCGCCATTGTTATACCAATGGCCGACAGTACCCTTGGGGAGAGTCACAACCTTGATGACATCGCCATAGCCTACGGCATAGGTCTTTGTCATAGCGTATGCGCGCATATAATATACGGTAGCGGGTTTCAGGTCGCGCAACCAGTAAATCTTTCCTGCTTGGTTTATATATTCGGTAGTCCGGTTATCTGTAACTTTGGGGTCTGGGTCTTCACTCCAGCAGAAGCCCTGTTCTAAGATATTGCTTCCGCTGACGGTACTACGGCCGAAAGCCCATGTACAACCACGGATGAAACGAGTGTCGGTAACAACTGTGGGGGCTGTACCAGTTCCGTTTTCTACCCTAAAGGCAAAAGCGGCATCGTTCAATGCCGTGGTAGCAGCAGCTGCCATTTCATCGGTGGTGGCATCGTCGTCATAGACAGCCTGTGCAGCATCGATAGCAGCCTGATAGGAGTCTTTATAAGAGGATGTTGAACCTGAAATTTCGGTATTTGCAGTCGAAATGGCCTTGTTTAACTGGTTGAAAATAACATATGAAGCATAAGCCGTTTGGTAGGTGGCTTCCAGTTCGTGGGCTGCAGCAGGCCATCCTTCGGTGTTTGTCTGGTTCTTCAGTGCTTCGGCAGCATCAATGGCTGTCTGTAAAGCATTGTGTGCAGGAGTGTTTGTCCTTTTCTTTGCCAAAGATTTTGCCGTAGTAATCAAAGCCAGATATTCGGACTTAATTGTTGAAAAGTCGTCGCTGACATAGAGAAGACGGAAGTTGTCGACTGCCAACCAGTTACCCGAGGCACTTTCTGCCTTGAAACCCAGTTCCAGTTGGTCGCTCACCAGCACAAAGTCCAGTGTGTATTCGTTTCTTGTCGTTACATCTGCCTGCTTGGTATTTGCATAAATGTAAGCACCTGTTTGTCTCTTGCTGGGAGTGTCTTCCTGAATGTTTTGTGCTGCAGCCTTCAGAAAATAACGGCCAGGTTTCATGTTGGTCAGAGTCTGATAAACCTTGGCGTCGCCCACAGCATTGCCTTTGCCTGTCCATTTCTCCAGATAGATACTTCCGTCCTTGATGGTAAAAGCATCATTGCCCTGCGTTCCTAAGTTTTGAGATGTCCAGCCCGTAAGACCGTCCACTTCGAAACTGGGATTGTCGATAAGAGAGGTCAGGTCCAAGGGGTTCTCCTCGGTGGCATTCGCACGGAGATAGGTATCGGTGGCATCCTGCAGCGCGATGATGGCCTGTGCCTGTTCGTCACCAGTTGGCGTTCCATTATTGGCTACTGTCTGTGCGGCCTCAATGGCTGCCAACAATTGTGCGGATTGATTGCCGCTGCCGTCGCCATACAAGGTCTGTGCGTCGGAAATCGCAGTATTCAGTTCACTCGTTAGGTTCTGGTCTATCAGCGCCAAATGGAAATCATCGACACAAATATAGTTACCCGAAGCATCTACGGCTTCAAAACCAATAGTGATTTTCCCCGAAATGTAGGTGAACGCTACGGTATAGGTGTTAGGTAGCGTTATCATGGTACGGCTATCGCCAGCGAAGATATAGGCTCCCGTCTGTAAATCGGTTGCCGACTCCTGCTGAATATTCTGTGCGACAGCGGTCAGTTGATAGTTTCCAGGAGTCAAGCCTGTGAGTACCTGCTTAACGCTACCAGAGCCAACGGCTCCACCAGCACCTGTCCACTTCTCAACATAGACATTCCCGCTTTTAAGGGTGAAAGCATCATTGCCCTGCAATCCTAAGTTTTTGTGCGTCCAACCCGTCCAGTCGTTCTCAAAACTGGGGTTCGTGATGTAACTCGTCATGTCTGTCTGAGAGTAGGCTTTCAACCCACTGCTCATGACCAACAACAGGGTGATAATGAACCTGATGCCGTACAAATGAAATCTTGTCTTTTGTGCCATTGTTTTTAGTGTTTTTATGTATTATTTTACTCATTTTTTCACTATTTCGGAAGCAAAGGTACAATAAGACAAAGATTATTTGGGGACACAAATGTTTCAAGCAGGGTGTGCTTTTGTGTCAATCTTGCCCAAACTCGCTGGGTGTGACGCCATAACGCTCCTTGAAACAAGTGCGGAAGTAGCGCAAATTGTTGAACCCACAATCGGCTGCAATACCGGCTATGGTGTTCTCGTTCAGACCACCTCCACGGATTCGTCTGGCGACTTCGCCCAAGCGTACCCAACGGATGTATTCGTTGGCCGACATACCCAATACGGACTTGATACGACGGTAAAGTGTAGAGCGCGACATGGCCATGCGGTCAGTCAGAAAATCAATATCCAATGCTTGGTTGTCGATATTTTCAAGAATGATACGGCTGAGTTGGTCGATGAAAGTACCTGAGTCGGTAGAGCCATTCTCTTCATTGGCTGGGATTTCTTCTTTCTCCTCCTCTTGGGGGACTTGGGTGGCGACTTCGGGTGCTTGGGCAAGCGCCTTGGGTAGCGATTTCTTTCTCATCTCCTTGATAGTCATTTCCGCATACCGTAAGTTGTGTTCCAACATAAGACGCCGTCTCCACGAGTACATGGTATATCCGATGATAGAAATGGTCAATATGGTGTAGAGTAGATAGGCCCACCAGGTTTGCCACCAAGGCGGACGGATACGGAAGGTAACAGTGCATGCTGCTTGTTCCGACCAAGGCTGTCCCATTTGGCGAATTCGTATTTCCACCGTGTATTTTCCAGGTTGCAATCCATGCAATGTAAGCCGGGGTTCTTTGCCGAGACTCATCCAATGCCCGTCGTGCCCAATTCGGTAAGCATATTCCACGATACCTTTCAGTGCGGCATCACCCATCCCAAAAGTCAGGACAAAGGAATTGTCTCGATGGTTGAAGGTGAGGCTGTCATTGGGAATGAAGGTTGCGATGGCTTCGTTAGTTTTTCCTGTCGTAAGTAAGGTGAAGTTTATCAGGCGCAGCCGTGGCATGGGGTGTGGTAGTGCTATGGCTTCAGGGTCGAAGATGCTGCCTCCTCCTGCTCCGCCGGCAACCATGTATCCGTTAGGCAGGCAGAGCAAAGTCGCATTAGAGAAAGGATGATGGCTGAGCCCTTTCTGTTGGTTGTAAGCGCAGAATTGCTGTGAAATTTCATCCCAACGCGCCAGACCTCGGTTGGTCGTCACCCAGATACGGCCGTCACAATCTTCTCCTACCGCATTCGTAAAGAGTGAAGGTAACCCATCGGCCAAGGTGTATGCTTCGAAAGATTCTGGACAATGGGTGTCACTAAAGCAGGCTACACCTTCGCATGTCGCAGCCCAAATGCAATTCCGACTATCGCGGAAAAGATGGTTGATGGCGCCAGATAGGAAACCATCGGGCATGAGGTTCGCAACATGGCGCATCTGGCTGTCGAAGACTTGTATGCCGGAGCCGTAGATTCCAACCCATGTTTTACCTTGGGCATCAGTCTGCAATCCGAAAATGTGGTGCGAGGGGATAGTCTTGTTGATGGCATCGACGGGGCGCAATTTGTCCTCTCCGTCGCGTAGTTCATAGACTCCCGCCGAGGTGCCGGCAAGCCATCGCCCGTGTTGGCGGTTCAAGGTGTTAATGGAAAGATGTGGATCGTCGGGGCACAACAGGCGTGCAGTACCCGTCTTAGGATTGAAGCGCCATAAACCTAACCAATCCAAGCCGATGAGAACTTGCCCATCATCCTCCATCACCATAACATTCGGGGTGAAATGTGCAGGCCCGCTCCAGTCTTTACCCGTGATGCGTTTGTTTATTGTACCGTCGGCATTGATAAGTACCAGTTGGTCGGTATAGCCTGTCCACAATATGCCTGATGGCGTATTCATCAAACTATGTAGGGTAGTACTCCCGTTGTCGGGGAAGGGGAGCAAAACAAAGGGACTTCGGATGTGTGTCTCGCAATCCAATCCGTGAGGAGAACCAGTCCAACGGTTGCCATGACGGTCGGTCAGATGGCGTCGTTCTTCCGTAAGGTTCCAGTCGTTTGGTAGTTCAAGTTCTTCTGTTTTGTGAGTGTTAAGGTCGATTCGCCATCGACGGCTTTCCCCATATACAAGCATAAGTCCATTTCCTAAATCCTGCAAAGCCATTGGACGATGAGGCAATCCAGGAAAATCATCGACAATATAGACGGTGAGACTGTCTGTTTTTAGGTCAAGATGGGCAAAACGGTAGTCGATATTGAGAATCCAAAGCCCTCCGTCGGCAGCAGCAGAGAGGTCTGCAATATTAAAGAACTGGTCATTGTTAAAGTTCGCGGCGTGTATGTGGCGTGTGCGAAGGTCCATCACGGCCAGTCCACTTTTCAACCCTAACCACAGGCGGTCGCCTTTGGGTTCAGCCCAAATGTCAGTGAATACATTACCGGGGATACCACTGTTATCCGTCGAATAGTATTCGAATCCCACGCCATCGTAACCTAAAAGTCCTTCATTCGTGCCTATCCAAATAATACCTGTCGTGTCTTCGGCAAGACACTCGACATATTCGGTTACCATACCATCGGCGGCATCCAGATGGAAATGCGATGTCGTGTTCTGTGCCATTATCAGTGTGGATGACATAAGGCATACACATAGGGAAATTATGAGAAAAATACTTCTGCTTTTCATGTTGATATTAGATTTACGGCATAAAGATAATCATTTTTTTATTCATTTGTCTCAATGAACAAAAAAGTTTTTTAAATAAATAAAGGTATATCTATGATATTTTTTGTACATTTGCTATGTTTTTGCAATTATATCTAATAAAAATAAATAAATTTAATCATCATGAAAAAACAATTTCTAATCTTTTGGGTCATGATGCTTGCCTCGCTGGCAGCCGTGGCACAGACTGATGTGACGAGCCAGTATCTTACGAATGCTGGGTTCGATGACGAAACGAGTTTCGTCTCATCCACTATTTACACTTATGCCAATGACGCCAATACGTACGGTGGCGTAAGCAGTTGCCAGTCAGTGACGGGCTGGACTGCCGATGCCACAGGCGATGGTAAGGCAGGCGGTGCCATGCAGTATGGCTGTGGCTACGGCCTCAGTGGTACGGGCTACATCTGTCCTACGAGCGATGCCAATGGAAATACATCCGGTGGCGTGCTGGCACTGGCTGGCTGTTGGAACAACTCGGCTGGCTATTCGCAAAGCGTCACACTCCCCGCGGGTTTTTATCGCATCAGTTACAAGGTCTATAATGCCGGAACCAACATCATCGCCAACTACACCAACACGATTGGCTTTGTGGAATCCGGTGGTACCACGCACTATTCGGCTGATGAGTTTACCAGCAATGAGTGGACAGAAGGCTCGGTTCTTTTTTCTCTCTCTGAAGAGAAATCGGGTACGATACATGTTGGCTACAATTGTGCAAATGTAGGCTCAGCGAATAGTCCTAAATTGTTTGTAGATTATATAAAGATAGAGGTTTACAATACGGCGGAATTGCCCGAGATGGAAATGGGGAAGTTGGTGAACAATGCCACAAGTGCATGGACCAATCCAAGCAATGCAAGCAATTCAGGGTCTGCGACCTGCAATGGCGTAACAATGCTGGAGCGTTGGTTCAGTTCAACACTTACGGGGGATATCACAACATACACGGCAAATTTGCCCAATGGAATATATGAAACCAGCGTGTACTGTCATGGGCATGTAGCCTGGGTAACTTCTCCTGTTACTACATCGGGAGCAACGGGCTATACGACATTATCGGCAAATGGGGTTACGGCAGACATCCCTGTTATCCTCAATACAGGATGGGAAACGGATGAACCTACCCTATACACACTTAGTTCCGTTCCTGTGACGAACGAGACCTTGACTTACAAACTTAGTGCTGATGTAGCAGGTGCTAACTGGTTTACGGTAAGAGTTAATTCTTTGATATGTAACTCCATTGCGGTTTCTGCAAGTGCTTTCTCTCTGCCCTCGACGGCAGTCACGGCTGGTTACTGGTATCAGGTCGATATCCCCGTGGCAGGCGATTATACGCTGAATCTGGGAAACTCGGCTACGATTAGTTATACGCAGGACGGTACGGCATTGACCTCTTCTTCGTTCAGTACAACCACAGGTGGTGCGATGACACTTTCAGCCGGTACGCTCTATGTGAAGTCCAGCGTAGCCACTACGATTGCGCTGATTGCATCCAGTTATGGTTACGATGTCGGCTCTGCAAGTGTGGACAAGACCTATGTGCAGGGTGGTGAAACCATTACGGTTAGTTATGCCGACGCTGTAAGCAACGACCCCGATGCCACTCTGACCATCAATACCTCGGGTATAACCTTCGGAGGCAATAGTATTTCGGTAACGGCCACCAGTACGGGCTTTACCTTTACGGTGCCCACGGTGACAGCCGCTTCCACCTATGTGCTCTCTATCCCTGCAGGGGCAGCAAGATATGGTACGCATGCCAGCAGTGCGGCTCAGACGATAAACATTTACTCGCCTGCGGTGTTCGACGGCACCTATTACCTCTATAACGAGGATGGTCAGTACCTGGATTGTGGAAGTGCTTGGGGTACGCGTGCCATAGTAGATGACTGGGGGCTGCCCCTCAATGTTGCTACGGATGGTAACGGACACATGACTTTTCAGTTCATTGATACTGAAAAGTATCTTTATGCCAATGGTACGGCTGCATGGTGCGATGGTACGAATGCTGCCAATGAGAATACACAATGGATAGCAACGCTTTACAATGGAAAATATCGTTTGAATAATGTTGCTCAGGGTAACACATATCTGCAACTGAAAGCTAACGATAAAAACTTGTATTTGGAGGATGCTGAAGGCTCTACCATTCAGAATTGGACATTTGAACAGCCTTCCGCTCATCCAGCCAAGATGGCTGCTTTGCGTACTGCGCTTACAGCCTTGAGTAGCGAGGTGAGCGGATTGTCTAGTAAGACCTACATCGCAAGCAACCCGACGGCAACGGCAGAGGAATATGAGAAGACCTACGATTATGCTCGATACGATTATACGGCACTTCCCGTGGTGTCTGGTAGCATTGCCGTCTATCCAGGCATCTATAAGTTCTCCGTACTGGCCTTCCACCGTATGTCTACCAATGATGTGACATACTCCATGCACGGTGACGGTACGGAGTCTGTTCCCGTGTATGCTTACTTCGGTGACAAAAAAGTGCAGCTCCATTCTATTTACGATGCTTCCACTACTACAGCTAATAGCGGTTGCTACACACCGGACGATACCAATTACTATCCCAACAATCAGGCAACGGCATTGACAGCCTTCCAGTCTGGCAGTTATGCCAACGAAATCTGGGTGCGCGTGACCGAGGCTACAACCTTAGAATATGGTATTGCCCATCAAAGTGCCTTGAGTATGGCTGGCCGTTGGACTTGCTATGCTACGGATGGTATCGAAATAACTCGCTACTATGACCCCGCAACAGAGGCATTGAGTGATGGTGACAATGTAAGCACACTCATAAACAACCCCACAATCGAAAGCAACAATGAGGGTTCAGTTCCTTCGGGATGGAGCGGAAACACCTCCTCATGGCGTTGGACGGTTGGCACGGGCGATACCTATATGGAGTGCTGGAATGGAAGTGCCAGCGATGTCAATTTCAACATGTACCAAACTATCAACGGTCTGCAGGAGGGCGTATATGAACTTTCGGCAGATATGTTCAATAGTTCTAACAGCGACGATTTGGCTGCTCAGTTCACGGGCGGTGAGTGTGGTCTCTATGCTTCTACAGCCAGTGCTCATGCTTATATAGGTGTTACTGAGGACGGCACGGACCTCACCACGCATACCCTATATATATATGTAAACGAGGGCGAGACACTGACGCTCGGTGTGAAGAATATGGCTACGCCTACGGGACGATGGTTCGGTTGCGACAACTTCACCTTGAAGTACCGCACTCTTGATACAGCCTCTTCGTTGCTTATCGCTTCGGTACCCACCAGTCAGGCTAACGCTTCGCTCAAGAGTGCTATGAATTCAGCCAAGATGAATCTAAACAATGCATCGACAAAGACGGGTGAACTATTCAACGCCTTGACCTCGGCCATTGCCGATGTGCGTGTGAGTGCTGCTAACTATGGTCATCTATACTATGCCCTTAATAACGACGACAGCCGTGTATCCTCGACACCCAGTGCCGTGCAGACTGAATATGCATCATTGAAGGCAACTTACAATAACTACTACACCAACCAAACCGCATCTGGTAACTGCGAGGCCGAGATTGCGCTCGTCAAAGTTACTTTGGCACAGGCACTGCTTAATCAGAACGAAAGTCTGAATTACCTCATCGTGAACAATAGTTTCGAGACGGGTGACCTGACGGGATGGACCGTTACTACCTATGGCAGCGATACGGGTGTAAAAAACAATGGCGGTTCGACATACGGAACCGATGGCTGTGATGGTGACTATTTGTTCAATACTTGGGCTTCGGGTGACAAGGGCGGATACCCCTTGAAGCAGAACATCGGCTACCTGCCTGCCGGTACATACAAATTGACAGGACTCGTGACCACCAGTGCGGGTACTGTGTATCTGTTGTGTAACAATTATGTAAGTTCAGGTACTACCTGCGACGACAAGACCACTTTCCTCAGTGCAGCGATGACCTTCACGCTCAATGACATTACCGAGGTGACTATTGGTGTTGCTGGTGGCGATGATTCAGGCAACTACACAGGCGACAGCTACTGCTGGTATAAGGCAGATAATTTCCAACTCAGTACCGTTGTAGAGGAAAATGGTGGCGACGACGAGGAGGATGATATCATCTTCACCACCAACTCTTATTTCGCCCGTGGTTCGGAGAACATCTTCGGACGCTTTACGGTAAGTGGAAGTAGTGTATCCATCACCGAGCAGGGACTTTGCTATAGTACGACTAATCAGGAACCTACGGTAGCTGACAACACATCAACAGACTATTTGTCCTATTGTGGCAAGATATTCAAGATATCCAACCTTACGCCTTCTACGGCCTACTATGTGCGTCCATACGCTCGAATCGGAGGTAGCATCTATTACGGCAAGACCCACAAGGTATATACCATCGCTCGTGGTACGATTACTTATGGTATCCGCGACATAGATAACGCCACCTACAAAACCAATATTACCAATGCCATCTCAACTATGGTTGATTATTGGAATAAATATACCAATATCTCGGGTTACTATGTTAATGCTGGATACGATGATGTGCAGACTGCTGATTGCTCGTATGGCGGCTATATCCGCTTTGGTTCCAACACCAGTTATCAACAGTGCGGAACAGCCATGCATGAGAGTCTCCATGGTATCGGTATGGGTACCACCTCGAATTGGAGCACACTGGGTGCTGGCAAGACATGGGCAGGTCCTCGCGTGAACGAGTTTATCAAGTTCTTCGAGAACAGTGAAGGTGCTACTATGTACGGTGATTCGCAGCATGCTTGGTGCTCGAACTCGAACGGTGGCTTGAGTTACACCATCAACGGTGCTCAGGAGGATGCCTATAGCGACTTGCAGCGCACGGCCAACTCGCTACTGGCACAGGCATACGGCGAGGACGGTTTGAAACCTACATCGGGAGCCTACTATTTCGTACCTTACTACAGTATTGAGCAGGAGGACGATGATGTGTTCTATATTCAGAACAGTTCGACGGGAAAGTACCTTGTGGATAACAATGGTACACTGGGTACGACGGCTTATTCCTCACTGGATGGCGCCAAGGCCGCAGGTAATGCTGCATGGACGCTCACCTTCGATCCCTCTACGCAGTGGTATCACATCACCAGTGTGAAGTACAACAACAAATTGAGCCACGAGAACTATGCTTGGGGACTTAACAAGGCTGATGCCAATATCAACCTTGTCAAGAGTGTGAATACAGGAAAGTATTGGCTGAATACGCCCACGACAGACGGACGCAACTTGGTAGGCTCTCTGTCATGTGGTACGACCGCTCCGTTGGATACCACCGATGCTAATGGGCAGGACTGGGTATTCTATCGTGTGAAACCCGAGGTCCCCATACTTTATGGCGATATCAATGGGGATGACGATATAACGATTTCCGACCTGACTTGTCTGGTGAATATCCTTCTCGGCGATACCAGCAATTCTAATTATAACTACGATGCTGCCAATGTAAATGGAGATGCAGGTATCACGCCTGCCGATGTCAAGGCTATCGTAAATATGATACTGGGCAAGTAACAACCTCAGGTAATGACATTGTATGAACTGAACCAGTTGGTACAGGAAACCATTGAAGAGGGGTTTCCTGATACCTACTGGGTGCAGGGAGAACTGAGTGAGGGTCGTGCAGGTTACGGTGGTCATTTCTACGGAGAACTCATCCAGCGCGATGAGGAGAACAGTGCGATTATAGCCAAGGCCCGTGTGAACTGCTGGGTGAACACCTATCGCAAGGTAGCCAAGGAGTTCGAGGCGATGACGGGCGAGACGCTTCGGCAGGGGCTGACCGTAATGCTCGAAGTGACGGTAACTTTCCATCCTCAGTATGGCTATAGCCTGAATATTCTCGATATAGACCCTTCCTATACGCTGGGCGACATGTCTAAACGCCGTCAAGCCATTCTGCGCCAGTTGGAGGAAGACGGTATTCTACACGACAATCAAGCCCTTTCTTTGCCGTTGTTGATGAATCGCATTGCTGTAGTCAGTAGTTCCACGGCAGCGGGTTATGGTGACTTCTGTAACCAGTTGGAACAAAATGAATACGGTCTCCGCTTCCAGTATCGTCTCTTCCCTGCTTTGATGCAGGGCGGTAAGGTAGAGGAGAGTGTTACGGTGGCATTGACCCAGATAGCCGAAGAGGCCGACCAGTGGGACGCGGTTGTCATCATTCGTGGCGGTGGTGCTACGAGCGACCTTTCCGACTTCGATAGTTATCCCTTGGCAGCCTGCATTGCACAGTTTCCACTGCCAGTCATTACGGGTATCGGTCACGAGCGCGACGAGACGGTACTCGACTATGTAGCCCATACTCATCTCAAGACCCCGACGGCTGTGGCGGCCTTCCTTATCGAGCATCAATTGGAAACGGCAACTCGCCTCGAGGAACTTCAACGCACGATAACCTCTGCTGTAACAAACCGTTTGGTACAGGAACAGCAACATATTGCTCGCTTGTCCTCCGTACTACCTTTGGCATTTCGTTCGGTACGCGAGCGGCAGGAACATCGGCTTCAGACGCTGTTGCAGCGATTGAATACGGCTCATCATGACCGTAGTCAGCGCGAAAGCCATTGTCTCGACTTATTGGAACAGCAGTTCCGTAGCTTCGACCCCGCATTGTTGTTGCGGCGCGGTTACAGCATCACACTTGTGGACGGCCGTCCTGTGCGCGATGTTGCACGGTTGAAGGCAGGGCAGCAACTGACAACCCGCGTGGAAAACGGAGAAATAACTTCAATCATACAGACATGCAAGAAGAACTAACCTACGAACAGGCCATGGCGAAACTCGAAGCCTTGGCTCAGCAGATGGAGCACGATGAAGTGCCCATCGACCAGATGGCAACTCGTTTGCGCGAGGCGCAACAGTTGATAGTTTTCTGTCGCGACCGCCTCTATGCCGCCGATAAGGCCGTACAGGAATTTCTTGCTCAGTAGGCGTGTTCGTCGTTGATGTCCTCCATATCTATGGGGCGCTTGTCGATACTGCGCCAGGCATAGATGATGTAGGCCAGAACGAAAGGAATCAGCAATGATACATAGAACATCGTGCGTAGGGTGAACTCACTGCTACTGGAGTTCTGCATCGTGAGCGATGACTGTAGGTCGGCTGTCGAAGGATAGTACGCCGTATTGTTCCATGCTGTGCAGAGCAGTAGTACGAGAACCGTCACTACCGTACCGAATCCCGTCACCCAGATACCTCTGCGATAGGCAGGTCGCCACAGCGTCATGCCGATACCGAACAGAACAAATACCACACCCAGTACAAGCATGACCAACAGTGGCCACATGGTGAGCAGATTGTGCAGGTACTTCATAGGCTCAAGGAAAATCACACCTGTTTGCGGGTCGTAGGCATAGCCCTGTCCTAGTAATACCCTGCCGAGGAATACGAGGAACAACACCACGAATACGATACTACTAATTGTTAGGGGGGTGCGCAAATGGTTGCGCAAATCTTCGTTGGCCAGTCGGTTGTTTAGGTACAGACATCCCAATATACGCGCCAGAAACGCCACGGCAAAGGCAAACACAATATTCCACGGATTCAGTAGCGCATCAAGACCGTGTGAGGCATTTGCCCATTCGCTGATGACGAAATCCGAATGGTGGACGATGAAATTAGAACCTGTGAAGAATGTCGCTACCGCTGCGCCCAAGAGCAACGGACCTACTATGCCGTTGATGACAAGGAAAATCTGGAAAGTGTGTACCCCCAGTAGATTTCCCAGTTTGCTCTGGAACTCGTAACTCACGGCCTGAAGGATGAACGAGAAGAGAATTATCATCCACAGCCAATAGGCTCCGCCGAAACTCGTGGCATAGAACAGGGGGTAGGAAGCGAAGAATGCCCCGCCGAAAGTGACGAGGGTAGTGAAGGTAAACTCCCATTTGCGTCCCGTAGCATTCACGATAAGACGGCGTTCGTCAGCCGTCCTGCCAACGGAGAAGATAAGCGAGTTGGCACCTTGTACGAACAGAAGAAAAACGAGCAACGCAGCCAGTAGTGCGACTACGAAACACCAGTAATGTTGAAGAAATGTATATGTCATAGTTGTGGTCCTTTCTTGATTGCTTTACACATAATATTGATTTCCACGACCAGTAGGGTGGTGAACAGCGCGAGGAAGAGGAAGAAGGTAGTTATGACAGCCGAGCTCTCTACCTGACTGATGCCAACCCATGTGGGCAGCATGTCTTGAATTGTCCAAGGCTGACGGCCGAACTCTGCTACGAGCCATCCACATTCGCTGACGATATAGGCTATGGGAATGCAAAGCAGAGCAAGACCCATAAGCCATCGTGCTTGCGCGATGGTTCTCTTGTGAAGGAAGAATAAGACAGAAATAAACAGCAGGATAAACAGACACCCACCGCCCACCATGATGCGGAAGGCATAGAAGCATACGGGGATGTAAGGCACCACCTGTGCGCGCTCGCTCACATAGCCGTAGCCGAAGTAGGGCATGTTCTCCTGAATCTCGTCATTCAACAGGGTGAGGAACTCCTCGGGTGCGTTCTCCTTTCGTGCCTTGCGGTATTCCTGTAGGGCAGCGATGGCACACTTGCCGCGTTCCATTTTTTCCTCCAACGATAGTTCGCGTGTTCCGTCCTCCTTCGTATAGCCGTCCAGTATGTCGCGCACCCCAGGCACAAAGCCGTTGATGTCGCGTGTGGACAGGTATGAGAGCGCATAGGGTAGGGCAATCTTCATTTCTGACTCGTCCTCGTTCTCGTAGTCAGGCTGTGCAAAGGGATTGATGGCAGCGAATACCGTCAGCGACTGCTCTGTACCGCCCTTGTACAACCCTTCCATAGCCGCTAGTTTCATAGGCTGTGTCTGTGCTACGGTATAGGCCGAGTGGTCACCCGAAGCCATGAGCAGTGCCGAGGCGATGAGACCGAATATTGCACCCACGCGCAGGCTCTTCTGGGCAAATTCCGTTTGCCGCTTCTTCAATAGATACCAACTGCTGATGCCTACCACAAACACTGCACCCAGTACCCATGTTGAAAGTACTGTGTGTACGAACTTGTCGATGGCGACGGGTGAAAGTGCCACCTCGCAGAAACTCGTCATTTCGTTGCGCAGCGTATCGGGATTGAATTGTTGTCCCACGGGATGCTGCATCCATGCGTTAGCTACGAGAATCCACCAAGCCGACAATGTCGCTCCCAGTCCCGTAAGCCATGTTGAAGCCAGATGGAAACCCTTCGACACCCTGTTCCATCCAAAGAACATCACGGCCACGAAAGTCGATTCCATGAAAAACGCCACGATACCCTCGATGGCCAGCGGCGCGCCGAATACATCGCCCACCAGATAACTGTAGTTGCTCCAGTTCGTGCCAAACTCGAATTCTAGCGCCAGTCCCGTAGCAATGCCCACGCAGAAGTTGATGCCGAATAGTTTTTGCCAGAACTTCGTAGTCTGTTTCCACACCTCGCTACCCGTTCGGTAATACATCGTCTCCATGATGCCCATCACCATGGCCAAGCCGAGTGTCAGCGGCACGAAAATCCAGTGGTAGATAGCCGTCAGTGCAAACTGCGCCCTTGCCCAGTCCACCACACCAGCATCCATCGTCGCGATAAAATCTGTCATTTCTGTATCAGTTTAAGGTTACGCTTACAAAGATACGATTAAGAGAACGAAAACACAAATAAACTTGAGTATATTCTTGCTTTGGCAAGCGCCCCTTCGGGTCGAGCGCCGAGCGTGAGTATTTTAGACGATAATCAGAGTACGATTAAGCGAGCGAAAACACAAATGTATTTGATGTTTTCCTGCTTTGTCAAGCATTATTTACCACATAGATCGGTAATGTTTTAAAAATCAATAAGTAATGTTTTTGCGTTTTTTAATGTTTTACCCCTGTCAAATCAACACTGATGATTTGCAAAATCAACGGTGTTGATTTTTTGACGAAATACTATTGGTTTTTGAGAGTATAGTTATAACCCCCAAAAAGCAAAGCAAACGAAAATCCAAAGCAACATTTTTAATGTTTCGATTTGCGTATGCGCTCGACTTTCACTATCTTTGTCATCCGTCACTCAAAATTAACTATACATTATTTAATAATATTATGGCAACGACTGAGGGAAGAAAAAGGCAGCAGAGACAGAAAGTAGTAGAGGTGCCGCAAACAGACGCCTACGGGCATAAACAACCGCAGCAGACGGACTTCGAGGCGGCGGTGCTGGGAGCCATGCTCATCGAGAGCGAGGCCTACGAACAGGTGTCCACACTGCTGACTCCCGAATCGTTCTACGACCGTCGCCATCAGGTGATTTATGAGGCTATCCAGTCGCTGAACCTGAGCCAGCGTCCAGTGGATGTGGTGACGGTGCCGCAGTTCCTGGAGTCGCAGGGAAAACTGGAGGAGGCGGGCGGACTGCTGTACATCGCTCAGTTGTCGCAAAATGTCATCACCTCGGCACATATCGAGTATCAGGCACAGATTATCCACCAGAAATTTCAGGCGCGCCGACTGATAACCTTTGCCAGTAAGGTGCTGGGCGATGCGTTCGACCCGACGAAGGATGTGGCAGACCTGATGCAGGAGACGGAAGCGAACCTGTACGAGATTTCGCAGAAGAGCCAACGCAGCAGTTATACACAGATAAACCCCGTCATCGATCAAGCCTACGAGCAGTTGCGAGAGGCTGCTGCACGTACGGATGGTATGAGCGGTATCCCCAGTGGTTACGAGCGACTGGACAAGGTGACGAGCGGCTGGCAGAAGTCGGACCTCATCATCATTGCTGCGCGCCCTGCTATGGGTAAGACGGCTTTTATCCTGTCGATGATTAAGCGCATGGCCGTGGATAGGAAGATTCCCGTAGCGATGTTCTCGTTGGAAATGTCGAATGTTCAGTTGGTACGCCGTTTAATGATGAATGTGTGCGATATTCCGGGTGACAAGCTGAAGAGCGGCGACTTGCAGCCTCACGAATGGGCGCAGTTGGACGCACGACTTAATCATCTGATTGACGCACCGATATATGTGGACGACACACCTTCGTTGTCCATCTTTGAACTGCGTACAAAGGCACGCCATCTATGTCGGGAGCATGGGGTACAGATGATACTCATCGACTACTTGCAACTGATGAATGCCTCGGGCATGAACTTCGGCAGCCGACAGGAGGAGGTTTCTACCATCAGTCGTAATTTGAAGGGTCTGGCGAAGGAACTGGATATCCCCATCGTGGCGTTGTCGCAGTTGAATCGTGGACTGGAGAGCCGCGAGGGTAACGAGGGCAAGCGTCCGCAGTTGTCGGATTTGCGCGAATCGGGTGCCATCGAGCAGGATGACGAT
>JAGCYD010000043.1 GCA_017960985.1 Bacteroidaceae bacterium | reverse complement strand
TGTGTCCTCGATCATGACGAGGCCGCCTGTCAGGGTTGCAATATCTTGCAAAATGGCCTTAGGACGGTCGCCGAAGCCATGAGCCTTCACAGCACAAATCTTCAACTGCGTACGCAGACGGTTCACAACCAATGTGGTCAGCGCCTCGCTCTCCACATCCTCGGCAATCACAAGCAGAGGACGACCGCTTTGTACGGCAGGTTCCAGAATGGGCAGGAAGTCCTTCAGGTTCGAAATCTTCTTGTCGTAGATAAGGATGTAGGGGTTCTCCATCACGCACTCCATCTTCTCCGTATCGGTTACGAAGTAGGGAGACAGATAACCACGGTCGAACTGCATACCCTCGACAACGCCGATGGTAGTGTCACGGCCCTTGGCCTCCTCGATGGTGATGACACCATCCTTGCTAACCTTACCCATGGCATCAGCCAAGAGTTTACCAATTTCGGGGTCGTTGTTGGCACTAACGGTAGCCACCTGCTCTATCTTCTGATAGTCACTACCTACATGTTCCGACATCTCCTTAATCTCACCCACAACGGCAGCCACAGCCTTATCGATACCGCGCTTCAAGTCCATGGGGTTGGCACCAGCAGCCACATTGCGTAAGCCCTCGCGAACGATAGCCTGAGCCAATACGGTAGCAGTGGTCGTTCCGTCACCAGCATCGTCACCCGTTTTCGAGGCCACACTCTTCACGAGTTGTGCGCCTGCATTCTGGAAGGCATCTGCCAGTTCCACTTCCTTAGCTACGGTTACACCGTCCTTTGTAATCTGCGGTGCACCAAACTTCTTTTCGATAATCACATTGCGACCCTTCGGGCCGAGAGTAACCTTCACGGCATTAGCCAACTGGTCCACGCCCTGCTTCATCTGGTCACGGGCCTCAAGGTTGAATTTAATATCTTTAGCCATAATATCTACTAAATTAAAAGTTCAAAATTAAAAATTAAAAATGAGATAAAAGTTTATCTTATCCCAGGATGGCTACCACATCGCTTTGGCGCATAATGAGGTACTTCTTGCCCTCCAGTTCCAGTTCGGTTCCAGCATACTTGCCATAGAGTACCTGATCGCCAACCTTCAGTACCATTTCCTCGTCCTTGGTGCCATTGCCTACGGCTACGATTGTACCCTTCAAGGGCTTCTCCTTGGCGGTATCGGGAATAATGATGCCACCCACTGTCTTTGTCTCTGCAGGTGCGGGCTCTATGAGCACGCGGTCTGCCAATGGTCTAATGTTCATAACTTGATTTAATGATTTAGTTATTTAATGATTTACTATTTTCCTTCTTTTCTAAAAGAAACAAAGTGCGTGCCAATCGAGAGAATAGCCAAATTTATTTGAGATATAATATTCTTATGGACATAAGGATACTGCCTTATGCCCGTAAGGCAAGTACCCTTTGGACACAAGGCACGCACCTTATAAACGAAAGAATACTTCGTTACGCCTGAAAGACGCGCGTCTTACAAAAGAGGGTATACGAGGTTGGGCCTGTAAGACTTAGGTCTTTCGTATGTAAGATTTAAGTCTTTCGTGTGCAAGACTTAAGTCTTACAAAAGTAAGGATACTAACCTTGCCGCATAAGGACACTATGTTAGAGGCGTAAAAATAGTATTCCATAGTCCATCGGCTTACTAATCTTCCGTGCCTCGAACTACTTGTACCATTATAGTTGTGCCAACTGCTACATTATTGCCAATATAATACCCCAATAAATTTGACCTTTGGTCTTATTTTGTCGTGACTCAGCAGAGATTATGCGAGCATATTTCTGCATTCGCTGCTCCAAAATTTGGTTTATCACTCGCTTAATCGTAACTTTGAAAGATATTTTAAGAAAAAACGGATGAAGAATAACCTGTTCGTCATACGAGTCATAGCCTACAGCCTGATATTCTTTGGGGTGTGGGGCTGTTTGACATTGTTCCCGCCAAAGGGCGACTATATGTGGGAACCCTTGCCGACGGGCGTGCTTACCGTAATAAACTTGCTAACGGCCATTCTCTTTACGCTCTTTGTGGGACTGACTGCCCGTCTGGCACGAACCAATCGTACGGTTTTGGGCATACTGCTGACGGCGGTATTCATCCTTTTCTTCTGTCCAGGCGAGGAAGTATTCTTCGACCGCGACGAGGCTGCGCTGACGGAACTGGCTTCGCAATGTATCGCACCATTCTTTATCTCGCAGTATATGCGCGTCAGCCACAAGGATTTTCATCGTTGGTATCTCCTGATGTTCTTGATGGGTATTTTCTGTAGTTACACACACAACGGTATCACCATTCCCCTGTGTTGCAGTTTTATCTGGCTGGCTTTCCAACGGCACGACCGTTTCTTCCGTCTCGCCTGCTGGCCAATGGTCATCGGCGTGGTCATCGGCACAGGGCTGAGCATCTACCAGCGCTGGGACGACAGCCTCACCATGGAGACCGACCTGCAAGGCATCAGTTCGGTGACAAGCATTGCCCTGAAGACACTCTGGGATACGAAGGTGTTTGTCATCACTTTGGCACTATCTGCCTATCTGCTATCCTTAAAGAATGGGCGCAAGCGACTAACCTATATTGTTCGCCGCCACTATGTCATCTCGCTCTGCATCTTCATGTCGCTACTCACCCTGCCATTTGCACCGCTGGGCATTGAGAACGCCGTAACGGGAGTATGCTTCTTCAGTATGCTGTGGCTGTTGTTCTTGTGTCAATATCTGGTTGCAGAATACCTAAACCATAAGATATAGTATGAGAAGGTACATCCTGTTCCTACTCCTATTGTTCCCCTTGACCCTAACGGGACAGCAACGCATCGTATTGGAGGCCTTGCCCCCTCATTCCACAACGGGCGGTCAAGGTGTGGCTTCGGCTTTCTATGGAAAGAGCAACGACTACCTGCTGATTGCCGGGGGGACAAACTATCCCGACACGGCTATGGCGCAAGGAGGAAAGGAGCATTTCTACAATACGATATGGGACCTCGGCAAACGAGGATGGCACAAAAAGCGTTTCAACCTTCCCACGCCAACCGCTTACGGAGCCTCCGTACAACTGTCCGACGAGGAGGGATTTCTCTGCATCGGCGGAAGTAACGGAAGACAAAGCCTCAAAGAAGTTTACCGACTGACGGACAAGGAACTGGAGCAACTCCCCTCCCTGCCTATCGGCATCGACCGAGGGGCTGCCGCAAGCGACGGCAAAGATGTTTATGTCGTGGGCGGACAAAGCAACGGACAGCCACAAATGGAGGTCTATCGCATTTCACTCTCCACGCTCCACACTCCATACTCCACTCAAAAGTGGGAATCCATTACTGCCTTACCCGGTCAGGCACGCTTACAGCCATGCGCTGTAGTGCAAACCAATGGACAAGGCCTTTCGCTGTATGTCTTCGGCGGCTATGACCCCACGACAAACAAAATTGCCAACAACACACTGGAACTGAACCTCAAGACCTTGGAATGGCAAAGCTTTCCCGACTGCCAAGCAACGACAGACATGTCGGCAGTGGCTTCGGGGTATAGCCATGTGCTGTTCTTTGGTGGAGCGAACCAAACTGTGTACAACCCCGACATTCTCGTATATCATACCATCACGCATTCGTGGTTCAGCATTCCAGGCAAATCGTTGCTGGCAAGGACTGGTTCGGGTCTCATCGACTTGGGCGATAACAGTTATGTATTGCTCGACGGAGAAAACAAGCCCGGTGTCCGTTCATCGGAAATCCTGAAAGTAACCTTCGAGCACGAGACGCACTTTGGCCGCCTCAACTGGCTGGTACTGGCAGGGTATCTGTTGCTGATGCTGGCACTGGGGTTCTACTTCCTGCATCGCGACAAGGGCAGCGACGACTATTTCCGCGCTGGCGGGCGCATCCCCTGGTGGGCAGCAGGCATCAGCATCTATGCCACAATGCTCAGCGCCCTCACCTATATGGCAATACCCGCCAAGGCGTATGCCACGAACTGGACCTATTACCCCATGATTGCCACGATGCTCCTTGTGGCCTATCCCGTGGTGCGCTACTATCTGCCGCACTTCCGCAAACTGAACCTGACCAGCGCCTACGAATACCTTGAAGTCCGCTTCAACCTTGCCACGCGTCTGACGGCCTCGGGGTTGTTCATTATATTCATGATTGCACGCATGGCACTGGTGCTGTATCTGCCCTCGCTGGCACTTTCCGCCGTGACGGGTATCGACCTTCGCACCTGCATCCTGCTCATGGGCCTTGTCACTATTGTCTATAGCACTGTGGGTGGTGTGGAGGCCGTCATTTGGGGCGATGTCATACAGGGATTCATACTCGTGGGCGGTGCCGTATTTGCAGCGGCATACCTCATTCTCCATACCGAAGGAGGAGCAGAAGGATTCTGGCAGATTGCCACTTCGGACAACAAGATGCGCCTGTTCGAATGGAGTCTCGACTATCGCCATGTCACTTTCTGGGTGGCCATCGTGGGCGGCATAGCCAACAACCTGATTTCCTACACGAGCGACCAGACCGTCATTCAACGCTATCTGACCACCAAGGACACAGCCAGCGCGAAACGAAGCGTATGGATGAACAGCCTATTGTTTGCCGTCATCAATTTGGTTTTCTACACCATCGGCACAGGACTATACACTTTCTTCAAGACTCATCCCGAACGGCTCGACCTGACCATGAACCAGGGCGATGCCATTCTGCCTTTCTTTATGATGAGCCAACTGCCGCAAGGCATTGCGGGTTTGTTAGTGGCAGCCATCTTTGCTGCCACCATGAGTACGCTTTCGAGTAACATCAACTCCATCAGCACGGCATTCAGCATCGACTTCTGGAAACGATTCCGCACGAAGGTCAACGACCGCGAGATGCTGCGCGTGGCACGCCTTGCCAGTGTGGCGGGCGGAATTGTCGGCATTCTGCTGGCCTTGTCCATGGCTACCTGGGACATCCTTTCATTGCTCGACTACTTCAACATCATACTCGGATTGCTGTCGAGTGGCTTAGGCGGTTTGTTCTTAATGGGCATCTTCTTGCCGCGCATCAACGGGCGGTCGGCACTGGCTGGTTTCTGTTGTGGCACCATCACCGTCTTCTGGCTCCATTACCATACCGACACCAGTTTCATGCTCTTTGGTGCTATCGGCATGGCTGTAAGCGTACTTGTCGGCTGGTTCTGCTCCCTTAGGAATAATACAACAAAGCATGATTTACATCGACGATAAGATACAGCAGTATTCTACCGAGGAGGTTGCCGCATGGATAGCCGAACTGCCCCAATGGCGCAGGGAACAGGTCTTAGCCTACAAGCATGAGGCGGGTCGCAGGCAGAGCCTCTTGGCTTATCGTCTGCTTTGCCAAGGACTGCGCGAAGAGTATGGCATTACTACCCCACCGGACTTTACATACCACGAACATGGGAAACCGTATTTGAGTGGGGAGAGACGCCTATCCTCTATCCACTTCTCTTTAAGCCATTGCAGAGAAGCCGTTGCGTGTGTTATCAACGAACAGCTTTGCGGCATCGATATCGAAAGTACAGACAGGCGGGTGTCCGACAGCCTTATCCGCTACAGCATGAACGACGAGGAACAAGCCGAGATTGCCCAAGCCGAGAATCCCGCACAAGCCTTCCTGCGCCTATGGACCAAGAAGGAAGCCGTGCTGAAACTACTCGGAACAGGCATCCGCGACGATATGAAGGATATCCTCGCTGATTGTCCCTATGGCATAGAAACACGGGAAACCGAACGCTATATAATCAGCATTGCGGTTTCCCGTGCTTAGGTTATTACTTTACTACTTCTGGGACTTCCTTACAACTTTGTCCAGTACATGGTTTCGCTGATGGGGCCCCATGAGCCACGCACTTTGAGCGTTGTGGCATCCTTGAACGAAAGGCGTACCTTAAACGACTTGCCACGGGTGGGGTCGTAAATCTGACCGTTTCGCCATTCACCTTTCTCTGAATCGTAAGTCACCTTCTCTATCAGCACAATCTGATTGGCAGGCGTGTTACGCTTTGCCTTGTCGGGATTCTTATCGTCCATACGGATGCTACCATCCTCCTTCTTCAGGTTGTCCACCCAGATTACCTGAGCGCGATAGCCGTCGCCAACCTTCTTCACTTCCACTCTCGAATTGACACCATTGTGCTTTGTCCTATAGGTGCCAACGATGTCATCGGCCTTCTGCTGTGCCGACACGCTGCCAATGGCCATCAAGCCACAAACCAGCATCATAAGAAACTTCTTCATCATTTTATTGTTTAGGGGTTAGTAAATATCCATAGAACCGTGCGGCAAGCGCACCGCTGATGTTGTGCCATACGCTGAATATCGCCCCAGGAATAGCGGCAAGGGGAAATAAAGAGAAATGGAGCGTGGCAAGGGAAGTGGCAAGACCCGAGTTTTGCATACCCACCTCGATGCTGACAGCCACACACTTCTGGCGCGGCATGCCGAACAGACGGCTAAGGGTATAGCCAAAAGCAAGGCCGCTGAGATTATGCAACACGACAACCAGTATGACAAGTAAGCCTCCGACAAACAAACGGTCGGCATTGTGGCTGACAACGATACCGACAACGAGGGTTATCATCAGGGTTGAGAATGCGGGAAGATAGTCCACCACCCCACGAGTAAGGCGAGGCAGATAACGCTGGCAAAGCAAGCCAACCACAATGGGGGCTATAACCACATAGACGATGCTAAGCAACATGCCCAAAGTATCGACATCGACCATCGTGCCAGCCAAGAACCATACGAGAAAGGGTGTCGCGAGGGGTGCCAACAGGGTGGATACGGCCGTCATGCCAACGGAAAGGGCAAGGTCGCCCTTGGCCAAATAGGTAATGACATTGGATGCCGTGCCGCCTGGACAGCATCCGACTAGTATCACGCCGAGTGCCAGTTCCTGGGGCAAGGAGAAAACCTTCACAAGCAGCCATGCCATAAAGGGCATGACGGCAAACTGGGCAATGCAACCTATCAATACATCCTTGGGACGACTGAACACAACACGGAAATCCTGCGCCGAAAGGGTCAGTCCCATGCCAAACATGATAAGTCCCAACAACGGATTGATAACCCAAGTGGGGATGGAAGACATCGGTGCAGGAAAGAACAACGAGAATACGGCCATCAACAATACCAGTATCCCCATCCATCGGGCGATGAAATCACATATGCTCTTCATGCTTTCGCAAGGCAATCGTCTTATGGGTCTTCCTTAGAACTCGCAGTTTTTCGGAGTGCGAGGGAAAGGTATGACATCGCGGATGTTCTGCATACCTGTGACGAAGAGAATCAGGCGCTCGAAACCAAGACCGAAGCCGGCATGAGGACAAGAGCCCCAGCGACGGGTGTCGAGATACCATTCGAGTTTCTCGGTCTCCATACCACGACGGCCTATCTCGGCCATCAGTTTGTCGTAACTTTCCTCGCGAACGGAACCACCGATGATTTCGCCAATCTGGGGGAAAAGTACATCGGTACCCTGCATGGTGCGACCGTCTTCGTTCAACTTCATATAGAAAGCCTTGATTTCCTTCGGATAGTCGGTCATGATAACGGGCTTCTTGAAGTATTCCTCAACGAGGTAACGCTCGTGCTCCGAAGCAAGGTCGTCGCCCCACTGGCAGGGGAACTCGAACTTACGGCCGCCCTTGATGGCCTCCTGCAGAATCTCAACACCCTTGGTATAGGGCAAACGAACAAAACTATCTTTCAACACGCCCTCGAGACGCTCGATGAGGGTGTTATCGACCATCTTGTTCAGGAACTCAAGGTCGTCGCGGCAGTTGTCGAGAGCCCAGCGCACGCAGTACTTGATAAAATCCTCTTCGAGGTCCATAAGGTCTTCCTTGTCGTAGAACGCCATTTCGGGCTCTATCATCCAAAACTCTGCCAAGTGGCGCGGAGTGTTGGAGTTCTCGGCACGGAATGTAGGACCGAAGGTGTATATCTGACCCAGTGCCGTGGCACCCAGTTCGCCTTCCAACTGTCCGCTAACGGTGAGTGCCACCTGCTGACCGAAGAAGTCGTCGCTATAGTCTATCTTGCCCTGCTCGTCCTTCTTCAGCTCGTAGAGGTTCTTCGTAGTTACCTGGAACATATTGCCTGCGCCCTCGCAGTCGCTGGCCGTAATGAGTGGCGTGTGGAAATAGAAGAATCCATGCTCATGGAAATAACTGTGGATAGCCATGGCCATATTGTGGCGGATGCGGAACACCGCGCCAAAGGTGTTGGTACGGGGACGCATGTGGGCAACCGTACGCAGATATTCCCAAGAGGCTCCCTTCTTCTGGAGGGGATAGGTATTGTCGCAAGTGCCGAAGACTTCTATCTCCTTGGCCTGAATCTCGCTGGCTTGGCCTGCAGCAGGACTTTCCACAAGCACACCCTTCACCCGAAGGCAAGCGCCCGTAGTTATCTGCTTAATGGTTTCCTCGTCAAAGTTCTGGTCTTCGCCTACTATCTGGATGTTCTTGATAGTAGAACCATCGTTGAGGGCAATAAAGAAGATGCCCTTTGAGCCACGCTTTGAGCGCACCCAACCCATGACTGTTATCTCGCTGCCGAAGTCCGTACACTTCAGTGCATCAATTACCTTTGTCCTTTTCATTTCTACTTTCAACTTTCAAGTTTCTACTTACTCAAACGCTCCCATCCGCAGCATGTTCACTTCTGCCTCCGTAAGGAAGCGCCAGTCACCACGGCGTACATTCTTCTTGGTAAGACCAGCGAAGTAAACGCGGTCGAGTTTTACCACATGGTAACCCAAGTGCTCAAAGATACGACGCACGATGCGATTGCGACCGGAATGTATTTCGATGCCTATCTGCTTGCGGTCTGTGTCGTTGGCGTATTCCACGGCATCGACCTTGATAGGACCGTCCTCCAACTCTATGCCTTCGGCAATCTGACGCATGTCGGCTGCCGTAACATTTTTGTCGAGCTGTACATGGTATATCTTCTTCTTGAGGTACTGGGGATGTGTAAGTTTGCTGGCCAGTTCTCCGTCGTTGGTCAGCAGGAGCACGCCCGTCGTATTACGGTCGAGACGACCAACGGGATAGATGCGCTCTCGACAAACACCCTTGACAAGATCCATAACGGTCTTGCGGTTCTGGGGGTCATCGCTTGTCGTGACAGTATCCTTTGGCTTATTGAGAAGAACATAGACCTTCTTCTCGGGAGTAATCAGTTGGTCGTGGAATATAACCGTGTCCGAACGGAGCACTTTAGTTCCCAGTTCCGTAACGACTTGTCCATTTACGCGCACGACTCCTGCCTGAATGAAATCGTCGGCCTCGCGACGGCTACATACACCGGCGTTGGCCAAGAAACGATTAAGTCGGATGGGCTCGTTAGGGTCGAAGTGAGTTTCCTTATACTCGATGCGCTTCTTCATGCTGTACTTTGCATGTGGGTCGTAGTCGGCCGTACGCTGACGATAGGGACGCTGTTGTCCGTATCCACCCTGACGCTGGTAGCCACCCTGACGCTGGTAGCCGTTTTCTCCGCGCGACTGATAACCTCCTTCGCGATGGGGACGGAAGTCTCCCTCGCGATAGTTTGAGGAGTATGAGCCCTCGCGACGAGGACCTTGATAGCCACCTTCACGACGATTGGACTGATAACCGCCTTCGCGTCGGGCAGACTGGTATCCGCCTTCACGATGCTGGCCATAGCCCTGTGGGCGTGCAGGCTCGTAAGTGGTGTGCTGAATACGAGGACGCTTGGTGCGACCTTCACTGTTGTTCCTTGATGATTCTCTGTTTTCTCTGTTGTAGGGGCGGTAACCATCACGGTCTCCACTCCTTTCGTCGGAGAACTGTTGTCTCCAACGCTCGTCTTCTGCAATCATGATTAGTTGTTTTGTGTATTTGGTTTATTTTCTATAGTCCCGTATAGGCATGAGGGGACAGCTGTCGCAGCTCTTCCTTTACCTGTTCCGGGATGTTCAGTGTTTCTATAAAGTTCTTGATGGTTTCCTTGTTTATGCTTTCGCCCGTACGGGTCAGCGCCTTAAGTGCTTCGTAGGGCTTGGGATAGCCTTCGCGACGAAGTATGGTCTGTATGGCTTCGGCACATACGGCCCAGCAGTTGTCGAGGTCACGATTGATGGCATCCTGGTTGAGCACAAGTTTGCGCAGTCCCTTGAGTGTACTCTGTATGGAAATGAGCATGTGCCCGAGGGGCACGCCGATATTTCGCAGCACGGTGGAGTCCGTAAGATCTCGCTGGAGACGACTGATAGGTAACTTCTGACTGAGATAGGCCAACAGCGAATTGGCAACGCCGAGATTACCCTCAGAGTTCTCGAAGTCGATAGGATTTACCTTATGAGGCATAGCACTAGAACCTACCTCACCTGCCTTTATCTTCTGGCGGAAATACTCCATGGAAATATACTGCCAAAGGTCGCGGTCGAGGTCGATGATAATAGTGTTGATGCGCTTCATGGCATCGAACACAGCTGCAAGGCAGTCGTAGTTACTGATCTGGGTGGTATATTCCTCTCGCTCGAGACCAAGACGGTCGGCAAGGAAACGAGTTCCGAATGCCCGCCAGTCGATATCGGGATAGGCCACATGATGAGCGTTATAGTTACCCGTTGCCCCACCGAACTTAGCTGTGACAGGCGTTGTCTTTAGCATCTGGAGCTGGCGACGGAGGCGATAACTGAATACCTGAATTTCCTTGCCCAAACGCGTGGGACTGGCTGGCTGGCCATGGGTCTTTGCCAGCATAGGTATGTCGCTCCACTCTGCCGCATACGACTCGAGTTGGGCAATGAGTTCCTCTATCTGCGGATAATACACCTCATCGAGTGCCTCACGAATACTTAGGGGCACACTGGTGTTGTTGATATCCTGAGAGGTAAGGCCAAAATGAATGAACTCCTTGTAGGCATCCAATCCGCCTATCTGGTCAAACTTCTCCTTGATAAAGTATTCAACTGCCTTTACATCATGGTTGGTTACACTTTCGATGTCCTTGATGCGACGAGCATCTTGCTCGCTGAAAGTACGATAAATCTCGCGCAACTCCTCTGCACCCACGGGAAAAACGCTAAGTTGAGGGAGAGGAAGTTCACAAAGGGCGATGAAATACTCGATTTCCACTCTAACCCTGTAACGCATCAGGGCGTACTCTGAGAAGTACTCGGCCAAAGCCTCAGTCTTGCCACGATAACGGCCATCGACAGGAGATATGGCGGTAAGCAAATCCAATTCCATAAAAACTAATACTATATTACGGCCGCAAAGGTACAAAAAAAAGGACGGAAACGCAAGTATTTCCACCGTGGATTTCCTTGCACGGGAATGAGGGATACTATAAATCATCCGAATATAAACCAGCAAATGGTCACATCAAAGGTTTCCGACCGCCTAAAAAGCGTGCAGGCCTCGCCGTCACGGCGAGACCTACACCAATCATCAAAGAAATTATCCACTCTCGTGGAGGTGGGCGCTGACGGATTCGAACCGCCGACCCTCTGCTTGTAAGGCAGACGCTCTGAACCAGCTGAGCTAAGCGCCCTATCGGAACCTTCGTTCCTCTTCAGCGACTACAAAGATACGACATTTCCCCCATCCCCCAAAATTTTTGAGAGAAAAGTTCATGTAGTCCCACTAATTACCATTGCCAGAGGCGAACCTCCGAGTTTGCTCCTCAATCAGGCTATTATCCTCGAAATAGTTAATCCGCATTGCACGGCGCACATCTGCCATAGTACAAGCGGCCTGCTCACGAGCCACCTCGCTACCGCGACGCAATATCTCGAATACCGCAGGTATATCCCGTTCAAACTCCGCACGACGCATTCGAATCGGCTCCAGTACTTCTTGCAGTACACCTGTCAAAAGTTTCTTACACTTCATGTCGCCCAAACCGCCACGGATATAATGCGCCTTCATCTCGTCCAATGAAGCATACTCTCCACTTGTCAGTCGCTCCACCTGAGCATCCGAAGCAAATGCATCCAGATAGGTAAATACGGTGTTCCCTTCCAAATGACCCGGATCACTCACCTGCAAGTGCGTCGGGTCTGTGTACATACTCCGAACTTTCTTTACTACTTCGTCCGCAGAATCGCTTATATATATGCAGTTCCCCAACGACTTCGACATCTTTGCTTTGCCGTCAGTACCTGGCAAACGCAGGCATGCCGAGTTTTCCGGCAACAATATATTCGGTTCCACTAACACATCATCGTATATCGTATTGAACCTCCTCACTATTTCCCGACATTGCTCCAACATCGGTTCCTGATCCTCTCCGACAGGCACTGTTGTCGCCTTAAACGCTGTAATATCAGCCGCCTGAGATATCGGGTATGTGAAGAAGCCCACAGGAATACTCGATTCAAACTTACGCATCTGAATCTCAGTCTTTACCGTTGGATTTCGCTGCAATCTGCTGACTGAAACCAAATTCATGTAATAGAACGACAATTCCGTCAGCTCCGGAATCATGCTCTGGATGAACAGCGTGCTTCTCTCAGGGTCTAAGCCGCAAGCCAAATAGTCAAGAGCGACCTCTATTACATTCTGCCTTATCTTCTCTGGATTCTCGACATTATCCGTTAAAGCCTGTGCATCGGCCTCGAATACGAAGATTTTATCATATTGACCTGAGTTCTGTAGTTCCACTCTTCGGCGCAACGAACCCACATAATGTCCGATATGAAGTTTACCAGTTGGACGGTCGCCCGTCAATATTATCTTTTCCTTTGGTTCCATACTCATTACTTTTGCGGTGCAAAGATAGTCCAAACCAAGCACATGACAAAATAAATCCCACACAAAAAAGGCGCATCGCCATACAGCGATGCGCCTCAATTCACTATGTATAACTAAATTTACTTCAGTTTAACAACAGCACGACGGTTGTAAGAATCGGGAGTCAAGTCAGCAACACCACCCTGACCAACGGTCTCAATGTTGTCAGCGCTTACGCCCATGTTAACCAGAGCCTTCTTAACAGTCTCAGCACGTCTCTCAGACAGAGCCTGATTGTAAGCAGCGCTACCAGTCTTGCTATCAGCATAGCCAGTTACGACGATCTTCTTGTTGTTCTTCTTAGCATACTCTGCCAACTCCTTAACATTTACGAGATCCTTCTTAGAAGCAATCTCACTCTTGTTGATATTGAAGAATACAGAAGAGCTAGAACCCTGGAAGTCAGCGGGAACTTCCTTAACAACCTCCTTGATGATTTCCTTGGGCTTCTGAGCCAACTTCTCCTTCAGAGCAGCATTCTCTTCCTCGAGACTTGCAATAGAAGCATTCAGACCATCGATCTGAGACTTATGGTTAGCCAAGATAGCATCCATATCAGGAGCGTTCTGCCAGCCAGTCTTGCCAAGGTTTACACCAACACCAGCAGAAATACCGAACTGGGTATCACGAGTCTTGAAAAGACGGGGACCATGTTTAGGTCTAGCAACAACGCCATCCAACTCATCCTCACCTACATTGGCATAGATGTCCAAATATGCATGGAAACGCTTGGTGATGTTGAACACATTATATACACCAACAGACATCAACATTGACCAGTCATCTGTATCGAAGTTAACCAATGCACCTGCACCACCATACAGACTAATGTTCCATACGCGGGGCTTGTAGCCACCAATCAGGTTGGTCAGGTTCAACATGGGCTGAACGCTGAAGTTCAGCTGATTGAAAGTGGGATTGTGACCAGCCTCATAGGTCTGGAAGTTCACCTGAGTACCCCAGCCACCCTGTGCCTTCACGCGCATACCGAAGTTAGGAGTAGCCCACTTACCAATACTAAGTTCACCTCCCCAAGAGCGACGACCAGGCCAGAAAGGATTCTTCTTACCATCCTGCTGATGCTCTTGATCTGAATAGAAGGTCAAGTGAGTAGCACCCAGGTCAATAAACCAATTGTCCCAGAAGCCGTTCATTACTACCTTGTGCTTCAAGGTAGGATAGCTCTCTTCTGCGTTTTCAGCCATTGCAAAAGCGGTAAAGCTGCAGAGAGCCAACAACATCATTAACTTTTTCATAATAAGCTGAATTAAAAATTTTAATACTATTCTTTTCTTTTTAATATTATCACTCACAACTTAATTATCGCTTTCGCACCATGTGTTTGGGCACAAAGGTACAAAAATAATATT
>JAGCYD010000042.1 GCA_017960985.1 Bacteroidaceae bacterium | reverse complement strand
TAAAAATTGTTCTAAACCTGTTGCTGGTTCAGGGAAATGTCGTAACTTTGCATCCGCATTTAGACAAACTGGGGTCTAATGCAGTGGTTCGAGCACCACAAAGGGGCTGGTCCCTTCGTCTATCGGTTAGGACGAGAGATTTTCATTCTCTACAGAGGAGTTCGACTCTCCTAGGGACTACAACGAAGAAAAAGAAACAAAAAATAACACTACAAAAAGATGGCAAACCACAAATCATCTGTAAAGAGAATCCGTCAGGCGGAGAAAAGAAGACTTCACAACAGATACTATGCAAAAACCATGCGTAACGCTGTTCGTAAGTTGCGTGCCACAACCGATAAGGCTGTAGCTCTGGAATTGTATCCCAGCGTACAGAAGGCTTTGGACAAGTTGGCTAAGATCAATGTTATCCACAAGAACAAGGCATCCAACCTGAAGTCTAAACTCACACGCTACATTCAGAAATTAGGTTAATCCACAATAACCATTGAACGGAATCGCAAAGGCGGGAATCCGATATGGGATTCCCGCCTTTGATGTTTCTAAACCTGCACGAATCCCCTTATCTCTATAATCTACACCATAAAAAATCATCTTTTTTGCCTTTTTTCTTGTAAATATATTGAATATATCATATATTTGCGAAGTTTTCCATGCTTTTTAAAAGAATTTACATGGATAAGAATGCTAATAAGAAGAGAAACATAAAATTAAGGTCAAGTAAATATTATTTAAACAAGCAAAAGACCATGAGAAAGTTATTATTTCTAATTCTCACACTCATCCCCATGACTATGAGTGCGTATGACGCCTTAATCAACGGAATCTATTACAACCGCGTATCTGAGACCGAAGTTGAAGTAACTTACAAAGACAATAAATACAATAGTTACTCGGGCGACATCGTTATTCCAGAACGCGTCTTTTACAAAGAGAAGGAATTTGTCGTAATAGGCATTGGAGAATATGCTTTCTACAATTGCGACGGCTTAGGTACTATAACGCTTCCTGAGACATTAACATACATTGATACAAATGCTTTTGGCAACAGCAATATTACATCCATCGAGATTCCACAAGATGTAACTACGATTAACGACAACGCTTTCTTTGGATGCAGTAATCTTACAGCCATAACCCTTCCAGAGAATATCGCCACAATTGGAGACAAAGCTTTCTCCAATTGCACAGACCTATCTTACATCTATTGTTGCAGCACGACACCGCCAACTATTGAAAAGAATACTTTTGACCAAGAACAATATGCATGGGCTGACCTCAATGTCCCCCAAGGATGTATTGACACATACGCAACTGCTAAATATTGGGAAGAATTCAAGGTCAAGAAAGAATTCGATGCAGACGGCGTTACTTCTGTTGCCAATGAGCGTTTGACTATAAAAGAAATTTTTGATTTGAATGGACGGAAATTGTCACAGACCAAGCAAGGTGTAAACATCGTTCGCTATGCCAACGGAACCACAAAGAAGGTCATTGTTAAGTAAATTAAGAATACAACTCCTGAAACTTTATAAGATTGAAGCCCTGAGTTTTCGGCTCAGGGCTTTTTCATGTCCGAATTATTGCGCTTTCCCCCATATGGCACATCATCTTTGTCAAAGTAATGATAAGAATAAAAATATTGCCCCACACCTTATGATTTATCGAAAATAATCCGTATATTTGCATCGACTATGCGCTCTATACAAGAGCTATGGGTCAAAAATAGATTTAGACGAACTTACAATCTAAGATATGAAACACAAGAACTCAATCTTTTTGCTTATCATGCTCATGAGCATGATTACGAGTAGGGCTCTGGCCTATGATGACATTGTTGGTGGCATCTATTACAATTTCAACACGGAAGCCCAAACCGCAACGGTAACAAATGGAGATGACAAATACACAGGTGATGTCGTTATTCCTGAAAGCGTGACCTACAATGGTGTTGATTACGGGGTAACAGCTATCGGAGCATCGGCATTTAGTCGCTGTAACGAGATGACCTCCATCTCCATCCCCGAAGGCGTAGCCACTATTGGCAACAATGCATTCTACAATTGTTCAAGCCTGACAAAAGTCATCCTAAACAGTAATGCTATTGCTTCGGCAACCCGAACAGAAACGACCCCCTTGTCAACCATCTTCAAGAACCAAGTAACACAATATATTCTTGGGGGCAATGTCACAGAGATTGGCGACTACGCTTTCTACGGGCATAGCAAGATGACTTCAGTTACCCTTCCCGAAGGACTGGTCACCATAGGTAAAAAAGCTTTCTATAATTGTAGTGTCCTGACAGAGATTAGCATCCCCGCAAGCGTAACAGGGATTGGCGCATCCGCATTCGTTGGTTGCAAGAGCCTGGATGCCGTTGCTGTAGCAGAGGGAAATACCGTTTATGACAGCCGCGAAAGTTGCAATGCCATTATCGATACTGCACAAGACACCCTTATCTTGGGTTGTAAGAATTCTACCATCCCCGAAGGTGTTAAGAAAATTGGCCAGGATGCCTTTAATGGATGTGCAGGTCTCACGGAAATAATCATTCCTGAAAGTGTTACAGATTTTGGAGCCAATGCTTTCAATGACTGTACCAAATTGACAGCAGTTACAATTAAGAACGGCAGTCTCGTTGCCGCCACACATACCACGGCAAATTCTTTCTCCGCCACATTCGGCACACAGGTAATCACATATACAATTGAAGGTAATCCTACTGCCATTGGCAACAACACCTTCAATGGGTGTAGCGAGGCCGAATCCATCAATATCTCAGAGACAATCACGAGCATCGGAAACAATGCTTTCAGCGGATGTGCCAAACTGAAGTCTGCCACGATACCCGATGGTGTCACCAATATTGGCAGCAATGCTTTCAATGGATGTAGCACACTGACGGAAATCACAATTCCACAAGCGGTAAGCAAAATCGGAGCAGGAGCTTTCATTGGATGTTCTAACCTGAAGAAAGTAACCCTTAATAGCAACACCATTACCAAGGCAACATACAAGACTGCCACTTCTCTTGCTACAGTATTTGGTTCACAGGTTACCAACTATATTCTGGGTGGCGATGTCGCTGCTATTGGCGCCTTTGCATTTGGTAGCTCTACGAGCCTGACCTCAATTACTATTCCCGAAGGAGTAACCACTATTGGCAACAATGCATTTGAGAAATGCACAAGTTTGGCAGCCATCGCTATACCAAGTGCTGTAACCAATCTTGGCCAAGGCGCATTCTTTGGTTGCTCTGCACTTACATCTATCGTCCTGCCCAGTGGCGTGACAAAGATTAACAACACCACCTTCCAAGGGTGTAGCAATCTGTCCTCTGTCACCATGCAGGGAGAAGTAACCCAGATAGGTTCAAATGCCTTTGCCGATTGTACAAGTCTGGCTTCAATAGAGATTCCCACCAGCGTAACAAATGTCATGAACAACGCTTTCAGCGGATGTACGGCACTTACAGCAATAAGTCTTCCCAACGAAGTAAACAAACTTGGCACGGGCGTGTTCCAGAATTGTACAGGTTTAACTTCTTTTGCTATACCTGGAAGCATAACAGCAATTGGCAACAACACTTTCAATGGCTGTTCTGCTTTGGCCTCCATAACCATTCCCGAGGGTGTAACCTCTATTGGTCAGAATGCATTTCAGGGTTGTACCGCTTTAACGGAAATTACCATTCCCAGCACCACAACAACCATTAGCGCCAACGCCTTTAATAGTTGTGCAAATTTAACCTCTGTTGAGATTCCTGATGGAGTGACGATAATCAACAAGGGAACATTCCAGGATTGCATAAGACTTACTGAAGTGGAAATCCCCAACTCGGTAAAAACAATTGACCAAAGTGCCTTCCAGGGATGTACCAGTTTGACAACGATTAATATCCCCGAAAGCGTAACAGCAATCAATGGTAATGCCTTTAATGGATGTACCAAGATGACTACCGTCACCATTCCGGCTGGAGTCAAATCTATCAATGCAAACTCCTTTGAAGGATGTAAAGGACTGACTAAAGTCATCATCAATAGTAATGATGTAGCAAAAACAGACCGCAATAGTGAAAACTCATCCGCCACATCAAAGCCTTTCTCCACTACATTCGGAGATCAAGTTCAAGAGTATGTTCTGGGTGATGAAGTCACCGAAATCGGCAGCTCTGCCTTTGAAGATTGCAGCGGTTTGACTACAATAAACATTCCCGACGGCGTAACAAGAATCGGAGGTAGCGCCTTTGCTGGATGCAGCGGTCTGACCTCGATTGACATCCCCGATGGTGTTACCAAAATCGAAGGATATACTTTCTATAATTGTAAAAGCCTGACAACGGCTAACATCTCGGATAATGTTACTGAATACGGCGATTATGCCTTTGCTGGATGCGAGGCCTTGACATCACTTGAAATCCCCGTTGGTGTTACCAAGATTGGCAACAACACCTTCCGCGGATGTAGTGGCCTGACCACTATCAGCATTCCGAGCAATGTAACGGAAATTGGAACGGGAGCCTTTAACAATTGTGCCAACCTAACATCCATTACCCTCTCCGAGAATGTAACTGAGATTGCAGACCTTACATTCTTCGGATGTGATGGTTTGACCACCTTTGACATTCCCGAGAGTGTGACCAAGATTGGAGGTTCAGCATTCAATAGTTGCAATGGCCTTACAGCCATAACCATCCCCGAGAGTGTTACCGCAATCGGAAGTTCCGCTTTTGCTTATTGCTCGGGGCTGACCTCAATAAACATTCCTACAAGTGTAACAGAGATTAGTACGGGAGCCTTCAATGGTTGTAGCGAAATGACCTCCATAACCATTCCTGAGAGTGTAACAAAGATTGGCGACTATGCATTCTACGGCTGCACCAATCTGACAGAGTTGGTAATTCCCGAGAGTGTAACTGAAATCAGCGAAGGAGCATTCAATAGCTGCATCAGCCTTCAGTCTATCAACATCCCGGGAGGTGTAACAGAATTGGGCAAGTTTGCATTGGAATTCTGTATCAGCCTTACCGATGTTACCCTTTCCGATGGCATAGAAACCATTGGCTCGTATGCATTCCAGGGTTGTACGGCACTGACCTCCATTTCAATTCCCGCCAGTGTTACTACAATCGGCACTCGTGCCTTCTATGGTTGTATAAATCTGGAATCTCTCGTCATGCTTGACGGTGTGGCAGAAATCAGTGAAGAAGCCTTCTCTAACTGCAAGGGCTTGAACAATGTATATTGCTGCGCAGAGGAAGTGCCCACCACCGACTTCAAGGCCTTTGCTGATGCCAACATTGCAACAGCCACATTGCATGTACCTGCTAAGGCTGTTGCAAACTATGAGACGACCTATCCTTGGAGTGACTTTGGTACTATCGTAGCGATGAGCGACGAGGAAGTAACGGCCATCACTTCCGTTCAAAGCACAAAGACCGACATCAAGGATATCTACGACCTCAATGGCCGTCAGCAGTCTAAGACACAGCGTGGCGTGAACATTATTCGCTTCAACAACGGAACAACCAAGAAGGTCATGGTAAAGTAACCCCTAACCCCTAATAAGACAAGGCTCCGAATCGTTTGGTTCGGAGCCTTCTTTTTGCTCTTTTCACCCTTTAATACGCCCTAAAAAGCACTCCTTTTACAGGGTATTTTATGGTACTTTTTTCATACCTTAAATTCTTACGAATTTATTTCCAGTTTTCGTTCTTTTTTTGTATCTTTGTCATTGAAACAAGGTGCTCCATAAAAGGGGCTATACACAAGGAAAGGACACAAGATTATGGAAGAAGAACTGAATATAGAACAAGGCCAGTATTCGGCCGCGAACATCCAAGTCCTCGAAGGACTGGAGGCAGTACGCAAGCGTCCTGCCATGTACATCGGAGACATCAGTGAGAAGGGTCTTCATCATCTGGTCTATGAGACTGTCGACAACTCTATCGACGAGGCTCTTGCTGGATACTGTACCCACATCGAGGTAACCATCAACGAGGACAACTCTATCACCGTACAAGACAACGGCCGTGGTATTCCTGTTGATATGCACGAGAAAGAGCACAAGAGTGCCCTTGAAGTCGTTATGACTGTACTTCATGCCGGTGGTAAGTTCGACAAAGGTTCGTACAAGGTCAGCGGTGGTCTGCATGGTGTCGGTGTAAGTTGTGTCAATGCACTTTCATCGAAAATGATTTCGCAGGTCTATCGTGATGGTAAAATCTATCGTCAGGAATATGCTCAGGGCAAGCCCCTCACAAGCGTTGAAGTTGTCGGTGAGACTGAACTGCGCGGAACCCGTCAGCAGTTCTGGCCCGACGGCACTATCTTCACCACCACTACCTACAAGTACGACATCCTAGCCAACCGTATGCGCGAACTGGCCTACCTGAATGCAGGTATCAGCATTAAACTGACCGATATGCGTCCCGACGAAGAAGGGAATACCCGCACAGAGACTTTCTACAGCGAAGGCGGTCTTCGTGACTTTGTGCGCTATATCGATTCCAGCCGTACACCTCTGGTCAATGATGTAATCTACCTGAACACTGAAAAGCAGAATACTCCCATCGAAGTAGCCATTATGTACAACACGGCCTACTCCGAGAACTTGCACTCCTATGTCAACAATATCAACACCATAGAAGGCGGAACTCATGTAACGGGTTTCCGTATGGCACTGACACGCACGCTGAAGACTTATGCCGAACAACAATGCGTTAAAGAACTGGAGAAACTGGCCAAGAACCATGTTGAGATTAGCGGTGAGGACTTCCGTGAGGGTCTGACTGCCGTTATCAGCGTGAAGGTGGCATAACCTCAGTTTGAAGGACAGACCAAGACTAAATTGGGAAATTCCGAAGTGGCAGGTTTTGTTCAGCAGGCTGTGGGCGAGGCACTCACCAATTACTTGGAGGAACATCCACAAGAGGCTAAACTTATCGTGGATAAGGTCATCCTTGCTGCCACAGCCCGTGTAGCTGCCCGCAAGGCACGCGAAAGCGTACAGCGCAAGTCACCTATGGGTGGTGGCGGTCTTCCTGGCAAATTGGCCGACTGCTCCGACAAAGACCCCGCAAACTGCGAAATGTTTATTGTCGAGGGTGATTCTGCAGGTGGTTCAGCCAAGCAAGGTCGTTCGCGTCAGTTCCAGGCCATTCTGCCCATCCGTGGTAAGATATTCAATGTAGAGCGTGTTATGTGGCACAAGGCCTTCGAACATGAGGAGGTGAACAACATCATTCAGGCTCTCGGCGTACGCTTCGGATTAGGAGAAGATTCCAAAGAGGCTAATTACGAGAAACTGCGTTACTACAAGGTTATCATCATGACCGATGCCGATGTCGATGGTTCACACATCGACACCCTGCTAATGACGCTTTTCTATCGCTATATGCCCGAACTCATCCAAAACGGGCATCTGTTCATTGCAACACCACCTCTCTATCGCTGTCGCTTGCGCAATATAGAGGAATACTGCTATACCGAACAGGATCGCCTGCGCTTCATGCAGAAGTACAACAACGGTCGCGAGGATGGCATATTCACGCAGCGCTACAAAGGTTTGGGTGAAATGAACCCCGAACAGTTGTGGGAAACAACCATGAATCCCGAGACGCGTCTGCTGAAGCAGGTAACCATCGAGGATGCAGCTGGTGCCGACTATGTATTCTCCATGCTCATGGGTGAGGATGTTGGTCCCCGCCGTGAGTTTATCGAAAAGAATGCTACTTTTGCCAACATCGATGCGTAACACCCTTCACTATCTCCGATTGCTGGGCTTCGTGCTCTTTCTCTGCCATCGTTGGCTCGAGGTGCTCTATTGGCCCTGCATAGCTTTGATAGGTATCACCACCCTTGGACTTCTCTACTATTGGAAGGAGAATAGCAAGACAGACAATTACTGGAACATCTTCATTGTCATTATCGTTCTCCTCGTTGCATTAGGGTTATAGGAGAAGTTAAACATGTATTATAATAAGAAGGGGGCGCAACTGATGTTGCGCCCCCTTTCGTCTTAGATTATAAAATATCTCTTAGAAGTTATAACCAATACGAACTAAGTGGTCAGTATGATTGCCATTAGCGCAAAGAACGCCTAGACCATAACCTACATACAAACCTTTCACAACATAAGTACCAATGGTGAAGTCCAATGCAAAGTGATTGCTGTTCCAGCCGTCACCGAAAGCTGCGCCATAACCCATATCAAGAGCGGCAAAAGCCTTCATTTCCTTGTAGTACTTGGGAGAGAAACCACGAACACCGGTCTGGATGGTTACCTCGTGCCAGTTGTTGCTAATCTTGTAGAGTGCACCCGTATTCCAATCGTACCATGTTATTGAAGGATTGTAGTCGAAGGCATATTTCAGAACAGCAACATCCCAAGCAAAATACTTGTTGAAGTTCTTCTGTAAACGGCCACCGATTTCCAGTTCAGTTCCGGCACCAATCTCAACTGCCCAAGACATACCCTTGTCAGGATTCTGAGCGTTTGCAGAAACAGCCATTACCATGGCTACAACTACCATAAGAATCTTTTTCATAATTAATCGTTTTATAGTTAAACAATAAATGGTTTTACATTTGAATCCGTTGCAAAGCTATAAATAAATGTTAAAGTACGCAAATAATACTTAAACAAAATGCCTTTAATATAGCATTCCTTGCTGTTTTAGCTCCTTTACCATAGTCTCCAGTTCCTTGTACCATGCTTCACCAAAGCGTCGAACGAGAGGCTCGTGCAAAAATTCATAAAGACGAATACCCTCGCGTTTACCCTTCTCCACAGCATCCTTGCAGATAGCCCAGCGATGATAATTAAGTCCAACGAGCGAACCAAGTTTCTTTTCACGCAAGGGATAGAGATGGCAACTGATAGGGCGCTGACGGAGCAGACAACCTTTCGCTCCTCGAAATGCACAATCACGATTATTCACAATACAGGTCACCAACTCCCCCTCGGGGTCGGTATAGGCTACTCCCGTACGATCTATTTCCGCCTGGGCAGAGGCTGAAAGTTGAGGCCACAGGTCATCGAGTTGTTCTTCAATATCGGTAATCTCATCCATCGTAACAGGTGCACCAGCATCACCCTCTTCACAACAACGGCCACCACACTTCGCAATGTCACAAGCAAAGAACTCGGTAACGATATCAGGGCTAAGCAGTACATCGCCGATTTGCAAAATGGGAGGGAGAGGGAGGGTCTTTGAGGAATCTTTTACCATATTATCGGAGTTTGTCCGTGTTGCTCCAAATAAATATTGCAACGAGAGAACTGATGTTGCCCAAACCAACCACCACGATTGGCACTAAGGGGCGAAGGATGAACGGATTCGAGAACAAGATTCTTCGTCCTATCAATCATGTATGCCTTTCCACGGGCAAAACCTCCCCATAGCATATAAACAATACCTTCGCGTTGTGTGGCGAGGGCATGGATAGCGGCATCGGTAAACTGCTGCCAACCCAAAGGCGCATGGCTATTAGCCACATGGGCACGGACGGTCAGTGTAGCATTCAGCAACAATACACCCTGCTCCGCCCAGCGAGTCAAGTCACCCGACAGAGGGACAGGAGTACCAAGGTCGTCGGAAATTTCCTTAAAGATGTTCTGTAGCGAAGGAGGAAAAGGTACGCCATCTTGTACTGAGAAACTCAGTCCGTGAGCCTGACCTGGCTCATGATAAGGGTCTTGTCCAAGGATTACCACCTTCACCTTATCGAAAGGTGTCTGGTTGAAGGCATTGAAAATCAGAGAGCCTGGGGGATAGCACACTCCAGTAGCATATTCACTATGTACCGACTTCACCAATTCGGCGAAGTAAGGTTTTTCAAATTCAGAGGCGAGCTGGTTACCCCAACTCGCCTCAATTTTTACTTGCATAATTTAGTCCTTTATCAAACACTTGCCCGTCATGTCTGCCGGCTGAGGCAGTCCCATGATATGCAGGATGCTGGGAGCCACATCGGCCAGCACACCATCCTCTACCTTGGCAGTCTTGTTCTCTGTGATGTAGATAAACGGAACAGGGTTCAGCGAGTGAGCCGTATTGGCTGTGCCATCGGGGTTGATGGCATTGTCTGCATTGCCATGGTCGGCAATAATAATGGTTTCGTAGTCCGTAGCCAGAGCAGCCTCAACAACCTCACCTACACACTGGTCAACAGCCTTTACTGCCTTTTCGATGGCTTCGTAGATACCCGTGTGACCCACCATGTCTCCATTGGCAAAGTTCACTACAATGAAGTCATACTTGTCTTCCTTGATGGCAGCCACCAACTTGTCCTTCACCTCGAAGGCACTCATCTCGGGCTTCAGGTCGTAGGTCTGTACTTTCGGACTTGCCACCAGAATACGGTCCTCACCCTCATAAGGCGTTTCGCGTCCGCCATTGAAGAAGAAGGTTACATGAGCATACTTCTCCGTCTCTGCTGTATGTAGTTGCTTCAGTCCCTTGGAGGCAATGAATTCGCCCAATGTGTTTGTCACATTCTCCTTGGGGAAGAGGATGTGTACACCCTTAAAAGAAGCATCATAAGGCGTCATACAGTAATATTGCAGACCTGGTATGGTCTTCATACCCTGGTCTTCCATATCCTGCTGTGTCAGCACGATGCTAAGTTCCTTGGCACGGTCGTTGCGATAGTTGAAGAAGATGACCACATCACCCTCTTTAATGGTACCATCTACCGTAGAGTTGTTGATGGGTTTGATAAACTCGTCCGTCACGCCCTCTTCATAACTCTCCTGCATAGCCTCCACCATATCCGTGGCTTGTTTGCCCTCACCGTCGATGAGCAGGTCATAAGCAACCTTCACACGATCCCAACGCTTGTCGCGGTCCATTGCATAGAAACGACCGATAATGCTGGCTATGTGAGTATTCGTACCACTGATGTGGTCAGTCAGTTGCTGAATGAATCCCTTACCGCTGTGTGGGTCGGTATCACGGCCGTCCATGAAACAATGCACAAAGGTCTGACGGATACCATATTTCTCCGATATGTCGCACAGGGTAAACAGATGGTCAAGCGACGAATGCACACCACCGTTCGAGGTCAGTCCCATCAGGTGGACGCTCTTGGCATTAGCCTTGGCATACTCATAGGCCGAAACGATTTCGGGATTCTCCATGATGCTGCCGTCCTTGCAGGCACGGTTAATCTTTACCAAATCCTGATATACGATGCGACCGGCACCAATATTCAAATGACCTACTTCAGAGTTACCCATCTGTCCGTCGGGCAATCCTACATTCTCGCCCGAAGCCAACAACTGGCTATGAGGGTAGGTCTGGTTTATCTTATCCAAGTTGGGCGTAGGAGTCTGATAGATAACATCGCCCTTTGTCTTATTGCCGATACCCCAACCATCGAGTATCATCAGTAATGCTTTCTTTGCCATAGTTTTGTTTACTATTTAACGATTTACAGTTTCGGAAGACAAAGGTACGAATAAGCGAGCGAAATACCAAGTCCGCTTGAACTTTTCCGACCGAAAAATGGCTAGGAGCAGAGGTTAAATCAAATATTATTCGTAACTTGCAAGGCAATAGCAGTACCTATACCATGAAGAGAATCCTCCTTTTACTTGTATTTTATGCCACACTCGGCATGGCACAAGAGACAACGGACTCGCTTGCAACCTACACTGCCTGTGTCGTAGAGGAAGAGACGGGTGAGCCCCTACCGCTGGTGGGCGTATATATTTCCCAAGAGAATACAACACTAACCAACTTCGACGGCGAATTCAGCATCAAGGCCTTGCCTAATGACACCTTGCGACTCACCTGTGCCGGTCGGCGTACTTTGCGACTGATTTGTAGTAGCCTGCCCGACACGATTCGTATGGAAATGCTATCGGGCGTCATGAGCGAAGTGATAGTTCGTGCCTTTGATGGAACTCTCGTGCAGATTTCCAAACAGATGGAGAAAGCATTCTCCCGATACAAAAAAAAGAAATCCCAATACTTCTATCGTCAAACTTCCGTACTTGGCCACGAACAGGACATTGCAGAAGCCTTCATCGATGCTAATTCTGCAGTCAATCTTCGCAACATGAAATTCCTAAGTGGGATACATGGGAAGCAGATGCAGAGCCAGAAAGACCAGAATCCCATCATCTTCGGTTTTATGAATCTTCATCATGTCTTGGAAATAGCACCCATGACATTCGAGACTCCCTTCTGGGATTATATGATCACCCCTTTAGTAAATCCCAACATCCCTATTCCCCAAAAGGCCAACGGGAAACTACAGAATCTCATATACTATCAAAAATTCTATCATATTGACTTAAGCGAAATCAACGACAACGGCCAGCACATATACCGCATTGATTTAAGTCCGCGCGAAAAGGGGGCAGTTAAGTTACCGATGATGACAGGAACACTTTATGTCGATTGCTCCACATTACAAGTCTTGGCCTTCGACGGGGTCGTGGAGAACATAGCCCTCCTATTGCGACGCAACAGCCTTGAAAGTACCATAAAAATCCCTACCGACCTCAGTTTCCACATCGACTACCGCTACGACCACGGCTATCCCGAAGTGGCCGACCTCTTAATGCAAGCTAAGCAGGACCAACTCATGACGCGAGCCATGTTGCTCAATGTGGGAGACCAGCAATACCCCAAAACGGGGAAAAAAGGAAGAACCGTCAAGGAGAACATGCTGTCAAGCATTTATGAAGTAGGGTACGATTCCCTCTTCTGGAGCAAAAAGGAGATCATCAAGCGTACGGCCGAAGAACAACGGATAGCCGATGGCATTATCGATGAAGATCAGGCACGCAGCGACTCTGCCAAAGCAGCGCGCGCCGCACTGCCTCCTCTGGAACGGCTGGCAGAACGCCTGCAACGGTTCGGGCGTTTCGTACCACAGGAGAAAGTTTATGTCCACATGGACAACACAGGGTATTTTCTGGGAGACACCATTTGGTTTGCCGCCTACTCGCGCCGTACCGACAACGACCAACCCAGCCGCATCAGCCGTGTGCTGTATGTGGAACTACTGAACCATGACGGCTATCTCGTCGAGCGCAAACTGGTGGAGATGGAGAATGGGTGTGGCAGTGGGTTCTTTGCCCTGCCCGACACGCTCTACAGCGGATACTTCGAACTGCGGGCATACACCCGTTGGCAACTCAACTGGGGACAGACGGAACACTACCACGCATGGAATACAGAGGAGTGGTTCTATAACCGCGCCATGGCCAAGGACTTCTTCCGCGACTATGAGAAACTGTACAGTCGCGTATTTCCCGTATATGACAAGCCCAAGGAGGCAGGCGATTTCTATCGCGATATGACACTTCGCCCCCTACAGCGCTATTTCAAATCCGACCCTAAACCCGTCGAACTTCGGTTGTCGCTCTTCCCAGAAGGAGGGAACCTTGTGGCTGGCGTGCCGTGTCGTGTAGCATTCGAGGCCGCAACCAGCGAAGGAGAGGTGCGCGAAGGCGAACTCCGATTGATGACCGACGAACAGGTAGTCACCACCGCACGGACGGAAAACCGAGGACGAGGAACCTTTGTTTTCACACCAGCCGAAGAACAGAACTACGAAGCCGTCTTCATTGCCGACAACGACAACACGAAACAAGGTACGGCACAACAGAAAATCAAAGCCTTCCGTCCCGAAGGCGTAGCCCTACAAGTCCATTATGCAGACAGTATCTGGCACTTCGACATCACGGCACAGGGACAAGCCACTATGTCGCCTCTCGGAATGACCGTTATGCACGAAGGAGTGTTGGAGCATTTTGAGACCTTATCCAATCCTACCGACAGCCATATTTCTATACCCACTGCTGAATTAAAAACTGGCGTGAATCAGGTTACGGTGTTCGACTCGATAGGTCACATCTATGCCGACCGCCTCTTTTTTGTTTCCAATCCGGAACTGGGCAAGCCGACAGTCAGCGTATCGGGAACCAAAGAAGAATACGAGCCCTACGAACCTATCGAAATTTCTCTCGCCTCTCATTCTTCACCCCTCACTTCTCTTTCTGTGACCATACGCGATGTACAAAATAGCGATCATACCTTCGACTCAGGCAATATTCTGACCGAAATGCTGCTTTCTTCCGAGATAAAGGGTTTCGTTCCACAACCCGAATGGTATTTCGAACAGGACGACGAAGAACACCGTCGGGGACTCGACCTGTTGATGATGACGCAAGGCTGGCGACGCTTCAACTGGCAGGAGATGGCCGTAGAGAACACCTGGCGCATTACACACCCTGCCGAGCACACCCAGATGGTGACGGGAACCGTCAATCGATACTGGACATTTGATAAAGATGAGGACTCGCCAGATGACCCACTTGTGGAGGTTCGCCCTGCCAGAAATCCCGATAGTCAAGCGAACTTCTCTATCAACTCTACACTATTCGACGACAAACTCGCAACATCAAACTATCCCACAAACTACTCCACAGACAATTTAAATACCCAAAATAGTGCATTCAACCTACAGGGCAACACTTGGCAAAACAACGACTACAACGCCCTCCACTACAAGACTGATTCCCAACACTATCAAGAGAACCGAAAGCAGAATTTAGCAACAATGCACCGATATCTGGAACAAGGCAACCTAAAGAAAGAAGTACGCGTACATGCTGAATTTATCAATCCGCTGAAGAAAAACGATTTCTATGTTGGCGAGGTTGAAACGCGCAAGGGGCAGTTCCATATCGACCTGCCACGCTTCTACGGACAGTGTGTATTCTTCCTCGGTGCCAGCGACACAACGAAATGGAGCCGAAAAAAACAACACCAATGGGTAATGTTGGACACACAGACTGCCTACGATAAATTAGCCGAGCGCCAGCCTGACCTGCCCGAATACTATGTGCGGTTGAATTTCCCATATCCCCGATGGGTGAAGCCCTATAGTTTCTATCAAGTACATACCGCACCGAAGAAGGAGGAAAAACTGGAGAAGGCAAAGTTAAAGACCGACGGCATTCACCTGCTCGATGAAATTACCGTGCGTACCCGTCGTGGAGGACTTCGTCATATAGACTACTCCAAACCCGCCTATGTGCTGGATGCCTACGAAGCAGCCAACCTCGCCATGGATGCAGGATTACTAGAGTATATTGATGATTACCAAGAAGCTGCTTCCTGGGCCGCTGTTAGCCTCATCGGCGATATGGGTATGGAACGCAACTACGACATAAAGGTTGTCGCGAACCAAAACTTTACCTATGATGGTTCAGGAAAGAATGTCGGACCTTTGGATGGTGCCCGTAACCACATGCTTACCTTTATCGACAAAATTTACATCTACACAGACTACTCCCCACGCCGCGAAGGTGATGAGCGATACCAGCAAAGCAACCAACCCTCTGTGCGTATCGACCTACGGAAATATCCCAACAACGAAAAGCGCGTAAACTATCGCGACCGCCGGCTTATGCTCAATGGCTTTGCCTATCAGGAAGACTTCTACCATCCCGACTATCAACGAAATCCACCCACCGAAGGGCAGAAGGACTACCGGCGCACACTTTACTGGAATCCCGATTTGAAATTAGATCAGAACGGACAGGCGCACATTACACTATTCAACAACAGCCAGCGCACCACCATTCAGGTTGATGCTGCAGGACAAAGCGAAAACGGGACCCTACTCTTCACCCCTTAAAGCCTAGAATCAAGAACATAAGTAAGGCGGAGCACCATATAGGATGTTCCGCCTTACTTATTCTAAAGAGGCTAGAATAACTAGATTTATCTAGAAACCTATTCCTTTCCCAGCAGAATCTTCATGACCTCAACAGCCGACTTTGCCACCGAAGTACCAGGACCAAAGATGGCTGCAACACCAGCCTTGTAGAGGAAGTCGTAGTCCTGAGCCGGAATGACACCGCCAGCCGTCACCATGATATCCTCGCGGCCGAGTTTCTTCAGTTCCTCGATAACCTGCGGGATGAGCGTCTTGTGACCGGCAGCCAAACTGGAGGCACCAAGCACATTAACATCGTTCTCCACGGCCTGACGGGCAGCCTCCTCGGGAGTCTGGAACAACGGTCCCATATCCACATCGAAGCCGCAATCAGCGTAGCCCGTGGCTACAACCTTAGCACCACGGTCGTGACCGTCCTGACCCATCTTGGCAATCATGATACGGGGACGGCGGCCCTCCTGCTTTGCAAACTCTTCGGTCAACGCACAAGCTTCCTCGAAGTCTGTGTCGTTCTTGCTCTCACTACTATACACGCCTGAAATAGTTCTGATTACTGCCTTGTAACGACCTACGACAGCCTCGCAGGCGTCACTGATTTCTCCCAATGTGGCACGATGACCAGCAGCCGTAACGGCGAGGTCGAGGAGGTTATTCTCAGACTTCTTGCCGTCAGCAAACTCCTGAACGCACTTGGTAATAGCCTCAAGGTCCTTCTTCACCTGTGCCTCGTCACGCTTAGCGCGGAGTTCCTTCAGAGATTCTTCCTGCTGCAGACGCACGGCCGTGTTGTCGATTTCCAGAATATCGATGGGGTCTTCGTGGTCGAGACGATACTTGTTCACACCGACAATGGTCTGTACACCCGAGTCGATACGAGCCTGAGTGCGGGCAGCAGCCTCTTCGATACGCATCTTGGGCAGACCCGTCTCTATGGCCTTGGCCATACCGCCGAGTTTCTCGATTTCCTGAATGTGCTCCCATGCCTTGTGTACAAGTTCGTCGGTCAGTTTCTCTACATAGTACGAACCTGCCCATGGATCGATATGCTTGCACACCTGTGTCTCGTTCTGAATGTAAATCTGCGTATTACGAGCGATACGGGCACTAAAGTCGGTAGGCAGGGCGATGGCCTCGTCGAGGGCATTGGTATGAAGTGACTGGGTATGACCCAGCACGGCTGCCATCGCCTCGATACAGGTACGGCCTACGTTGTTGAAGGGATCCTGTTCGGTAAGACTCCAACCAGAGGTCTGCGAGTGAGTACGCAGTGCCATCGACTTGGGATTCTTGGCCCCGAAGCTCTTCACGATCTTGGCCCAAAGCAAACGGCCGGCACGC
>JAGCYD010000041.1 GCA_017960985.1 Bacteroidaceae bacterium | reverse complement strand
GGAGTTCCTGTTCGCTTGCTCAACACGATGGACCCGACAGCGCCAGGTACGATAATCAACAACGACATTCAACACGGTACTATAAAAGCTGTGGCAGCAAAGGATAATATTACCTGTATTCAGATACAATCTTCCCGAATGCTTTTGGCTTATGGTTTCTTGCGCAAAGTCTTTGAAATATTTGAGCAGTACAAGACCAGTATCGATATGATATGCACAAGCGAAGTCGGCGTAAGCGTAACCATAGACAATCGTGCACATCTGACTGATATCGTAAATGAATTGAAGAAATACGGTACGGTTGATGTGGACGAGAACATGTGTATCATTTGCGTTGTCGGCGACCTTGTTAGCGGCAATGTTGGTTTTGAGACCCGCGCATGTATGGCGGTTAAACAAATTCCTGTTCGTATGATTAGTTATGGTGGAAGCAATTATAACATATCATTCCTCATCAATGCTGACGACAAGAAACGAACATTACAAGCACTCAGTGAAACCCTTTTCAATAAATAATTCATTAATGAACTTTCCATTACAAAAATTCAAAGGGCTCCAGACACCATTCTATTATTACGATACAGAACTGCTGGATAAAACGCTCGCAGAAATAAAGAGGCTAACCCTCCCCCACTTTCATATTCATTATGCTGTAAAAGCATGCACTAATCCCAAAGTGCTTCAGCATATTGTTCAAGCAGGATTAGGTGCCGACTGTGTTAGCGGTGGAGAAATAAAAGTCTGTTTAGATGCTGGATTTCCTGCAGACAAAATTGTATTTGCTGGTGTCGGGAAATCTGACTGGGAGATTGAACTAGCATTAAATGCTGGCATCTTCTCATTCAATGTTGAAAGTATTCCTGAATTGGAGGTCATCAATCATTTGGCTCATGACCATAACAAAGTAGCAAAAGTCTCGTTCCGAATAAATCCCGATGTCGGAGCGCACACACATAGCAACATCACAACAGGATTGGCTGAGAACAAATTCGGCATTGCTATGAACGATATGGAGAAGGTCATCCGTTTGTCCGAGCAAATGAGTAATGTCGAATGTATCGGCTTGCATTTCCATATTGGAAGCCAGATTCTTGAGATGGACGATTTCGTTGCTTTAGCGCATCGTATCAACGAACTTCAAGATAATCTGCATCGAAAAGGCATTACATTGTCACATATTAATGTCGGTGGAGGCCTTGGGGTGGATTATGATAATCCCGACTTGAACCCCATCCCTAATTTCAAGGACTATTTCGCTACATTCGAACAACATTTGCAACTACGAGACGGGCAACAACTTCATTTCGAGTTGGGGCGTTCAATTGTTGCTCAATGTGGAAGTTTGATTTCGAAGGTCCTCTATGTGAAGGAAGGGGCAGCCAAGAAGTTTGTTATTTTGGATGCTGGAATGACCGATTTGATACGACCTGCTTTATATGACGCATTTCATCACATTGATAATTTAAGCAATCAAGACGGAAAAGACCGGTATGATGTTGTCGGGCCGATTTGTGAAAGTAGCGATGTGTTTGCCCGAGATTACCAGATGCCCATAACCAAACGCGGAGACTTCATAGCCATCCGAAGTGCTGGAGCCTATGGTGAGATTATGGCGTCGCAATACAATTGCCGAAACTTACCCTTGGGATATACAACTGAAGATTTTTGATGAACAATATAGATATCATTATCGTTTCATCTTATCTTGTTATCTGGTTCATTTCCATTTATCAGTTATATTGGGATGGCCAAATAAAAAGGAAGGTTAAGAAAGCCTGTCAAAAAGGTTATCTTAACACTTCCTTACCCAAATTCAGCATTGTTATCACGGCTCATGAACAGGCTAATGAACTTCACAAGCATTTACCTTTAATATTAGAACAGGATTACACACAAGAGTTTGAAGTCATTGTCGTTGACATAAATAGTACGGACAATACATGTCAAATGTTAGAGAGGTTACAGCTCCGCTACTCCAACCTTCATGTCGTAAGCGTACCAACAACGGCTCGAAATATCAGCACAATCCGATTGGCTTTGACATTAGGCATTCGTGCAGCAAGTAACGACTGGATTGTTTTTACACAAGCCGATTGTTTTCCGGCATCGCCTAATTGGTTAACGCAAATGGGAATGTCATGTATGAAGAAGAAAACGACAGAAATTGTTCTTGGTTATAGCCACTACGCTTCGGCTAAAGGCTGGACGGGCATGTGTAACCGCTTCTATCGGACATGGCAGCAGATGTTGAATTTACCCTACGCGGAGAAACATGGAGCCTATAGTGCAGACGGGACAAACTTATGCTATCGCCGCTCTCTCTTCCTAAGACACAAAGGATTTGCTGAACATACAGATTTGCTCCTCGGGGCTATCGAGATTATGATAAATCAAAATAGTACAAAGCACAACACTTCTATATGTTATCATCCAGATGCCTTTATTCTCCAAAAATATTCAAGATATTCACAAGTATTACAACAAGGGGCGCTTTTCTTTACTGAGACCCGCAAGCATTTCCGCCACTATCTTTGTCATCACGCCAAACTTTGCTGGAGAATGCTGTTGATATGGTGTTTCACCATCATGACTATCGCAGGTTTCTTGTTCGAATACTTTATGGGGAATCAAATCTATGCATATTCTATCTTGGGCATTTGGTTCATACACACGATTGTTCGTGCCATTTGTTACAAAAAGATTATGAATACACTTCGCGAGTCGTCTTTTTCTCCATTCACTTTGCTTCTCCTCCATTTACCGGTATGGTGGAATATGAAAGCCTGGCTGCAATGGTTGTTCACCAAGAAACAAGTATTCCTGAAAAAATATATCTAATATGCAAAGCCTACCATTTATCGCTTGGTGTCTTGAACATTTGACATACTGGGTCATAACCTTGCTTATGGCTATAGAGAGCAGTTTTATTCCTTTCCCAAGCGAGATTGTCGTTCCACCTGCGGCTTATCTGGCTGCGAGCGGAAAAGACTTGAATGTGTTCGGGGTCGTTGCCTGTGCAACCATCGGTGCGATAATTGGGGCTCTAATCAACTATGTTATTGCCTTATACTTGGGCAGACCTCTTATATATCGCTTTGCCAATAGTCGTTGGGGACACCTGTTTCTAATCGATCAGGAGAAAGTTGAAAACTCTGAACGCTATTTCTATCGCCATGGTGTCATTGCTACATTTATAGGTCGTCTCGTCCCCGCTGTCCGCCAATTAATTTCCATACCAGCGGGATTATCGCGTATGAAGTTAAGTAAATTCATCTTATACACCTCCTTAGGTGCTGGACTTTGGAATAGCATCCTGGCAGCCATCGGTTATTATTTGGCAGGTATTGTACCCTATGAGCAATTAGATAATGCTGTCGCTCAATATTCGTTCTATCTCAAAATTGGAATGATTATTCTTGGGGTAGCCGTATTACTGTACTTTATCTACAAGGGAGCAAGAAAATGAAAAGAATATTACTATTTCTTCTGTTAATTGCCACCACGCTTCATTCCAATGCTCAACTTTGGGATAGGATGTGTACTGACAATTACCAAATAGATAGTATGAATGTGGGGGCATTAAAGGCCGAGATTAACGCCCTTGCTTTCTTTCAGAATAATGAATATAGTTCTAAAGTCATGAAGGGTTATACATTGCCTGGCACATGGCTACAACCCAAACTCACCTATTCGCCAACGAGACACACAAACATTGAGGTTGGCGCCCATCTTCTTTTCTTCAACGGAGCAAACCGCTATCCCAATCAAGCATATCATGATATTGCTGTATGGAAAGGCACACAATATCAACACGGTGTTCATGCACTACCCTATTTTAGGGCACAGGCACAAATCAAACATTTAACTTTTGTCCTTGGCGACTTATTCGGAGTCGAAAACCATCAACTTATTTTACCGCTATTCAACCCCGAGCAGAATTTATCAACCGACCCCGAGATGGGTTTCCAGATGTTGTTAGATAGAAAACATATACATCTTGACACTTGGATAAACTGGCAAAGTTATATTTTTAATTATGACAATCATCAAGAAGCATTCACCGTTGGGGTTAATTCAACCTTGAAATGGAATAAGGATAAAACAAAGGTTCTGCAATGGGATACACCTATTCAACTGCTTATCCAACATCGGGGTGGCGAGCAAGATGTTACCACATTGGGGGTGCAGACATTATGCAACACTTCTATTGGAGTGAGAATGACATATCAGCCCAACAACAAGAGAATAACAAGTACACAGGCCGAAGTAAATGGATTGGTGTCTTATCTGCAGCATGGAAATTATTGGCCTTTTGATTTGGGTTATGCCATGCATTGTGGTGTACGAACCCAATTCCGCAGTAATTTAGGTGTAGAACTGGATTATGTAGGAATCCCTAAGCAATATGCCAATCTTTATGGTTCGCCCTTCTTTGGTACTTTAAGCATGAAGCACGAAGGATTAGAGTTTGATGGGATGCATACGGTTTATGCCAATGTAAACTATACTTATTCTTTCACACCAGCCTATAAACTTGGTGCGCAGATAGACCTCTATTCTGCCAACTCCAAGAATATGAATTCATGCTGTTTTGGCTTTGGTGTTTATTTTCGAGTGAACCCATCGTTTATTATAACAAGAAAAAAGTAATTTCTATAATATGAATAGTTTTAGTGAATTAGCCAAGATTCGTCGCAGTCACCGTGTATTCACGGATGAAAGCGTGAGCGAAGAAGAACTTAACTTAATCATGAAGAGTGCTTTGATGGCACCATCCAGTAAGGGATTGCATAGTTATGAGTTTATGGTCGTAACGGACAAGGAGAAACTACAGTCCCTATCTATATGCAAGGCACAGGGAGCAGAACTTGTCAGCGGCGCTTCTGCTGCTATCGTCGTTATGGGAAATCCTGAGACAAGCGACTGTTGGATTGAAGATGCCTCGGCCGCCACAACTATTATGTTGCTGCAGATTGAGGATTTAGGTCTTGGCGCTTGTTGGGTACAGGTCCGCGACCGCAAGGATAAGGACGGAAACCTCGCTGAAGATAATGTCAGAAAACTATTGGGTATTCCCCGACCCATGCGTGTTCTATGTGTCATTGCCCTTGGACACAAAGGGAGCGAGCGGAAACCCCAGAACGAAGAGAGACTTAAATGGGAGAAGGTACATAAAGAGACATGGAAATAACACTTGTTGGTGCAGGGAATTTAGCCACGAACCTTGGACTTGCCCTAAAACAAGCAGGGCATGTTATATGTCAGGTGTATAGTCGTACGGAAAATTCCGCAATGGCTTTGGCTTCTTTGTTAGATTGTCCCTACACAACGGATATCAAAGGAATCGTAAATTCTGACATTGTGATTATCAGTGTCAAGGATGATGCGCTGCCACAAATAGGAACAGCACTAACAGATAGTCCATCTATAGTCGTTCATACGGCAGGCAGTGTTCCAATGAATGTTATAAAATGTAAGCGACGGGGAGTGTTCTATCCCATGCAGACCTTTAGTAAAAGTCGTCCTATTGACTTTAGCGAAATTCCTATCTTCCTCGAAGCTTCCGATGAGGATAGTATGAACAAACTACATGCATTAGCATCCACGATAAGCAGGAATATATATTCGTTGAATAGCGAGAAAAGGCGTTACCTGCATCTTGCGGCAGTTTTTGCATGCAACTTCACCAACCACTGCTATCATCTTGCCGACGATATACTTAAAGAGGTGGGACTACCCTTTGATGTGATGCTGCCTTTAATCGACGAAACTGCGCGCAAAGTTCATGACATGAGTCCTCGTGATGCACAGACAGGACCAGCAGTCAGGTTTGACCAAAGTGTAATGTCCAAGCATACAGAACTATTGTCGGGTAGAACGAATGAAATATATGAAATAATGAGTAAAAGCATATTTGAAAGCCATGATAAACTACGACCTTAAGAAAATCAGAGCCATCATCTTCGATATAGATGGGGTTTTGAGTGCAGAGACAATTCCTATGGAAATATCGGGTGTGCCTTGTCGGACGGTAAATATCAAAGACGGGTATGCCATACAACTGGCCGTCAAGACGGGTCTTCATATTGGCATCATGACGGGAGCCAAGATAGAAGCCATACGCAAACGGTACGAAGGATTGGGTGTAGAAGACATCTATATTGGATGTGCCGTCAAGATGAAAGTATATGAAGAGTTTCTCGGAAAATACCAATTGGATGACTCCGAGGTGTTATATATGGGTGATGACATTCCCGACTATGAGATTATGCAGCGATGTGGATGCCCATGTTGTCCATCCGATGCCGCTTCGGAAATACAAGCCATCAGCAAGTATGTAAGTCACATCAAAGGCGGATACGGCTGTGGACGCGATGTTATCGAACAAGTGTTGCGCGCCCATGGCAAATGGATGGCCGATAAAACTGCTTTTGGCTGGTAAGGAGGTCTATTTAAAATAATAGACGAAGGTTGCCTGACCGTCAAGTGCCTTCTTTCCCGTTTCTTCTATTTCAATGGACATGTGGATGGTGGTCTTGACTGCCCCGCGCAAGTTCAAGACTTCCAACAACGAGGCAACCATACGCACATGCTGTCCACTCAAAACTGGCTGGACAAACTTGAGTTTATCCACACCATAGTTCATCATACGCTCAAGGTTGTTCACTTGAATGATTTGCCCCCACATCACAGGCAACAATGACAAAGTAAGGTAGCCATGTGCTATGGTCTGGCCGAAAGGACTTTCACGCCGTGCGCGTTCCTCGTCCACATGTATCCACTGGTGGTCTATTGTAGCATCTGCGAACAGGTTTATACGCTCTTGCGTTACATGGATATACTCACTCTTTCCAAGTTCCTGTCCGATGTGCGGAAGGAACTCTTCGTATGAATTGATGACTAACATATAGGTAAGTGTTGATTGATTTCTCCGCAAAGATATACAATAATTCACAATTAAGATTTATAATTCATATTTTATATGTATATTTGCGCTATAAACAACGACAATCATCTGATGAAACCTATATTTATAGCCGGTCCATGCGTTATAGAATCCATGGAATGTTTGGATACAGTCGCAGCAGAACTGGCAAGGTTAAGGAATTTGTATCATATCCAGATTTATTTCAAGGCTTCTTTTGATAAGGCCAATAGGACGAGTGTAAAGTCGTATCGAGGCCCTGGAATGGATGCAGGACTTCAAATGATGGCCGATATTCGTGAGCGGTATGGTCTTCCTTTGCTGACGGACATCCATGAGAGTTGTCAGGCTGCCAAGGTTGGCGAGGTGGTTGATGCCATCCAGATACCTGCGTTCCTCTGTCGTCAAACCGATCTTCTATTAGCCGCAGCAAAGACTGGCAAGCCCGTAAATATCAAGAAAGCTCAATTCCTTTCTGGTGCAGACATGCGCTATCCGGTGGAGAAATGCCGCGATGGTGGCGCCACAGATGTCTGGCTGACAGAGAGGGGCAACATGTACGGATACAACAATCTTGCGGTGGATTTTCGCAATATCGCAGACATGAAGCAGATTGTGCCGCGTGTGATAATGGACTGCACACACAGCGTTCAGCGACCAGGCGGAAATGGAGGCACAACCGGTGGCAACCGCGAGTTTGTTCCTGCTATGGCGCTTGCGGCGAAAGCCTTTGGCGCAACAGGATACTTCTTTGAGGTTCATCCCAACCCAGAGCAAGCGCTTAGCGATGGGCCAAACATGCTTTATCTGAAGGATTTAGAGGGTGTTATAAAATCACTATTATAGAATGACACGGAGAGAAATAGCCATAAAATGCCTCAAGGACGAGTCTGAGGCTATACTGAGCCTGATTCCAAGACTGGACGAAGGATTCGACAAAGCAGTGGAACTCATCCTTGCTTGCAAGGGTAAGGTTATTGTGACTGGCGTGGGAAAGAGCGGACATATCGGTTCCAAGATTGCATCTACATTTTCGAGTACAGGCACTCCTGCTTTCTATGTCAATCCATTAGACTTCTATCATGGTGACCTTGGTGTCATCACGCACGATGATATCGTGATTGCGATAAGCAATTCTGGACAGACCGACGACCTACTGCGATTCATTCCTTATCTAACAGAAGAAGGTATCCCCTTAATTGGTATGACGGGAAATCCCGACAGCCTGCTGGCAAGGTACTCTACTTGCCACATAAACATTGCCATCGACCGTGAAGCATGTCCGCTGAATCTTGCTCCAACCAACAGTACAACGGCCACACTTGCTATGGGCGATGCCCTGGCTTGTGTGCTGATGAGCCAGCGCGATTTTGGCGAACGCGACTTTGCTAAATATCATCCCGGTGGTTCGCTGGGACGAAGACTACTTACGAGGGCCGGGGATATCATGCGAAGCGACGACCTGCCCGTCATCTCTGCAAATGTTCCTTTGGGCGAGGCCATCATCAAGGTAAGTGCAGGCCGATTGGGGCTGTGCGTCATACTGGACGGCGACCGCGTGGCTGGCATCATTACCGACGGTGACATTCGTCGTGCCATGCAGAGTCTGGGTAATAAGTTCTTCAATGTTGAGGTGGGCAAAGTCATGACGCAAAATCCGAAGTGCGTGGATGCAGACACGAAAGTGAAGGAGGTGCAGGAGATTATGCAGCGCAAGAAGATTCATGCTGTGCTGGTGACGGACGAAGACCATCGCCTGTTAGGTATCGTGGACAGTTTCAGTTGTGTATTATGAGGGGCTGCGCCCTTTTCCTATTCTGTTTACTTTTTTCTTGTAGTATTTCCGGGCAAGAGGCTACGGAGCGTGTCCGCAGCGCCTTACGCAACATCGGTTGCAACGAGCACAAAGGTTGCAGCATAGAGTTACTACCGTCGGCACGCGAGAAATACGCCGATATGTTCGGACGGATTGAAGAGGCCCAGCGATTTGTACACCTCGAATATTTCATCTTCCGCAAGGACTCTGTGGGACGCATCCTGCTGAACATCCTGAGCCGGAAGGCGCAGGAGGGCGTGGAAGTTCGGCTATTGATTGATGCCTATGGCAACCACAAAGCGCCCTGTCCGATGACCCGGGCCGACTTGGACAGCATTCAGGCTATGGGCATCGATGTACGCCTGTTCGACCCGATTCACTTCCCGTACATCCAGAACATGTACCACCGCGACCACCGGAAGATTGTGGTCGTGGACGGCATGTGGGCTTGGACGGGAGGAATGAATGTGGCCGACTACTATGTGAAGGGGACCAGGCGCACGGGACCGTGGCGCGACATGCAGGTGAGAGTCAGCGGACCGGTCGTGGACGAACTGGAAAGTATATTCGAGCACATCTGGCAGAAGTCGTCGAAAACAAGGTTGGACACCACACGATACCGTAGTCAACACGCAGACAGCAGTGGCGTGAGCATCGCCGTAGTCAACCGCGAGCCGGGACGGCGAAGCCGTGTGATGCGCCGTGCTTTCGCAGCCGTAATCAGTGCGGCAAGGGACAGCATCCGCATCGTGAACCCCTACCCCACGATGACGCGACGCGTGGAGCGCTCGCTGCGCAAGGCGCTGCGACGGAAAGTCGGCGTGGAGATGATGATTTCGAGCCGCATGGACACGAAGATTACGCCCGACATCGTGGCCATCCGTATGCGGAAGTTGCAGCGGCGCGGTGCTAAAGTTTGGTTATACGACGGCGGATTCCATCATACGAAGACCATGACCGTGGACGGCAAACTATGTATGGTGGGCACGGCGAATCTCGACGGGCGCTCGCTGCGCTACGACTACGAGGTCAGCCTCGTGGCCTACGACAGCCTCACGACTCAGTATTTGGACAGCATCTTCGACGACGACCTGAAGGACTCGGAACTGATGACGCGGAAGGTTTTCCGCCGCCGTTACAGCCCGTGGCACAGGTTCATCGGCCGCCTTATGCAGCCCGTCAGGAATGTCTTTTAATAGTGCCGCCGACTGCGCACTAATAGTCGACAAGCACCCTCACTACGGACAACAAGAAGCGCCACCGGCATGAGCCAATGGCGCTATCGTTTATGGCATGAGAGAGGAACGCTTACATCACGCCGTCTGCACGCAGTTTCTGCTGCCACTTCCAAGCCGAGCGCAGGACATCCTCCGTGGGCGTGTCGGCCTTCCAACCCAGCACGCGGTTGGCCTTATCGACATTGCCCCACACCTTCTCGATGTCACCCTCGCGACGGGGAGCATATTCCCAGGGGAGTTTCACACCAGTGGCCTTCTCGAAACCTTCGACTACCTCGAGCGTACTCAGTCCGCGGCCCGTACCGATGTTGAACACCTCGACGGCATCGCCGTCGCCCTCGAGCACGCGCGTCATGGCCTTCACATGAGCCTTGGCCAAATCGACACCATAGATATAGTCGCGGATGCATGTGCCGTCCGGCGTATTGTAGTCGTTGCCAAATATCTTCAGTTGCTTGCGCACACCGATAGCCGTCTGTGTCACGAAGGGAATCAAGTTCATGGGCACACCGATAGGCAATTCGCCAATCTCAGCCGAGGGATGAGCACCGATGGGATTAAAGTAGCGCAAGATAATACTCTTGATAGGTGCACCAGAATGAACATAGTCCTGAATGATTTCCTCGTTAATCTGCTTGGTGTTGCCATACGGAGACAATGCTTTTTGAATAGGAGCCTGCTCAGTGACGGGAAGATTCTCCTTCGTCGGCTGTCCATATACGGTACAACTGGAAGAGAAAATAATACCCTTCACATCGTACTTGGGCATAAGTTCCAGAAGATTGACGAGCGAGACGATGTTGTTCCTGTAGTACAGCAGCGGCTTCTCCACGCTCTCGCCCACAGCCTTCGATGCGGCGAAGTGGATGATACCCTTAATCTGCGGGTACTTCTTGAACACGCCCTCCGTAGCCTCCGCATCGCGAAGGTCCACCTGCTCAAAGGCAGGACGCTTGCCCGTAATCTTCTCGATGCCGTCGAGCACCTCGATGCGTGAATTACTCAGGTTGTCCACGATGACAACATCGTAACCTGCTTCCTGCAACTCCACAGTGGTATGGCTGCCAATAAAACCGCAACCACCCGTAACCAAAATAGTTTCTTTCATAACATATATATATTTTTCGTACTATTCAAACAATTTCGCCAATCCATTATTCACTCCGCTGAAGCCCATGAATGCCATAGACAGCAGACCTGCAACAACGAGAGCAATAGCCATGCCCTGCATACCCTTCGGCACATCCATACGCACCAACTGCTCGCGGATACCCGCAAAAACGATTAGCGCAAGGGCAAAGCCGATGGCCGTGCACAGGGCAAACCATACACCACTAACAAGTCCCGGCTCCATGCCCGCACTATCGTAAGTACCATTACCCACGAGGATAGCAACGCCCAAAATACAGCAGTTGGTGGTAATCAGGGGAAGGAATACACCCAATGCCTGATACAAGGCAGGCGAAACCTTCTTCAACACAATCTCCACCATCTGCACAAGAGCAGCAATCACAAGGATGAAGGCAATCGTCTGCAAGTATTCCAGCCCGAAAGCATTCAGCACATAGATTTGAATGAGATAGGTCACCAGCGTGGCAATCACCAAGACAAAGGCAACTGCAGCACCCATACCCATTGCCGTTTCCACCTTCTTCGACACGCCCAAGAACGGACAAATACCGAGGAACTGGCTCAGTACGATATTATTAACGAATATCGCCGTAATGAAAATCAATATAAATGCCATAGTCGTTATGCCTTTTTAAGTTTGTTAAATACTGCGATGAGATAACCCAATACGATAAATGCACCAGGAGCAAGAACAAAAAGAAGTGCACCATACTGTTCGGGGAAACAAGTCAAGCCAAACACCTTGCCCGTGCCCAACAATTCGCGACATGCGCCCAACAGGGTCAGTGCCCATGTGAAGCCAAGACCAATGCCCAGACCGTCGAATATGCTGGGAACGGCACCGTTCTTGGCGGCAAAGGCTTCTGCACGACCTAAGATGATGCAATTGACCACAATCAGGGGAATGAACAAGCCCAACGAAGCATCCACCGCAGGAGCGTAGGCCTTGATGAGCATCTGCAGGATAGTAACCAACGAGGCAATCACCACGATGTAGCAAGGTATGCGCACCTGGTCGGGAATGAGATTCTTTATCAGCGCAATGATAAGGTTGGAGAACACCAACACTGCCATTGTCGCCAATCCCATCGACATACCATTCAGCGCGCTGCTTGTTGTACCCAGCGTGGGGCACATACCAAGGAGAAGCACAAAGGTCGGGTTCTCCTTGATGAGACCATTCAGAAAAACCTTTATATTACTCATAATTTTCCTCCTTTTCTTCATTATGGTATTGAACAGAAGCTCCCGTCTGTGCATCTTCCTTCTGGCTATCCAGAGCCTCGTAGGCTGCATTAACACAGCGCAGGAATGCACGACTGGTAATGGTAGAAGCCGTAATAGCGTCCACCTCTCCCCCATCCTTGGATACAGTGAGTTCTTTCTCACCTGGATTCTTTCCGATGATATCGCCCTTTGCACCCTTCTGGAACCATTCGCCAGCCTTGGCGCCAAGACCTGGGGTTTCACTGGTTTCCAATACTTGATAGCCCTGAATAAGACCTTCATCGTTGAAGCCAACCAGTACCGTCAACTTGCCACCAAATCCATTGGGGTCAGTCGCCTGTACTGCAACACCCTTATCCGTACGATAGAGCACAGCGCCCGATTCCAATGTATCTGGTGTTTCCACCTGCACTTCGTCAGTAGCCAAAACGGCTTTGATACCATCGCTCAACTGCTGTGCCTTGATTTGTTTAATCGGTTCAGCAGTAATGCTGTTCACATATCCCAATGCCAACCCTGCTACAACGGCAATAGAGGTCAGCACGATAGCCATATTAGGCAATGTAGATTTCAGTTTCTTCATTTTGCGGCCTCCTTTCCAACCACCTCGCCGAAGCGCAGAGGTTTGCAATAGTTGTTGATGAGTGGCGTAAACGCATTCATAATGATGATGGCAAACGACATACCCTCGGGATAAGCGCCCCAATTACGGATAACCACTGTAAGCAAGCCGATGCAGACACCATAGATGAGTTGCCCATTCTTCGACATGGGGCTGGTCACATAATCGGTTGCCATATAACAAGCACCCAGTATCAAACCGCCCGAGAAGATAACCTGTAAGGGACTGGCATAAATGGGATTGGCCAAATGCAAGAGACCTGCAAATGCCAAGACCGTCACGATAATGCTCACGGGTATGTGCCAAGTGATTATCTTCTTCCACAACATGAAAGCACAACCGATGAGCAGCAGCAAAGCGCTAACCTCACCCATTGAACCTCCCGTCTGACCAATCAGCATATCAAAACTGCTGGGCAGGTCGTTCAATACGGAAGCATCTTTCTCCAAGATTGCTTTCTGCATGAGGCTCAAAGGCGTAGCACCCGTTTCCGCATCGACATAGGTCATGTTGCCTGCCTGCGGCCAAGTAGTCATCTGTACAGGAAAACTAATCAACAAGAACACACGACCAGCGAGAGCAGGATTAAAGATGTTCTGACCAAGACCGCCAAAAGTCATCTTACCCACGCCAATGGCAAAAAGGGCACCCAGTACGATAATCCAAATGGGAAGATTGCTGGGGAGGTTAAAGCCCAAGAGAAGACCTGTGAGGATTGCCGAACCATCGAGGATGGTCAGTTTGTCACGCTTCAAGATAAACTTGGTAATGGCCCACTCAAACAATACGCAGGACAGCACCGAAGCCGTCATTACTGCCACAGCACCCCAACCGAAGAACCAGAAACTGGCCAACAAGGCAGGCAGCAGGGCAATGCAAACGCCATACATATTCTTTTGCACGGAGTCACCTCCATGAACATGTGGCGAAAGAGATATTACTAGTTTATTCATTGTTGTTCGTTATTTAGCAGCTCTGCTGCGGATTATACCCATTACTGTTGATTTACCTAAACGGATGTAGTCGAGCAAAGGACGATGGCTGGGACAAGTAAACTGACACGAGCCACACTCGATGCAACTAACGATGTCCTCGCGCTCTGCAACTTCCCAGTCTTTCTGCTCGCTAACCTTTGCCAGCAAGTAAGGCTCCAAGCCCATCGGACAAGCGCCCACGCACTTGGCACAACGAATACAAGGCTCAACTTCGGCACGCTTGGCTTCGTCCTGACGCATGATGAGCAATCCGCTGCTACCTTTCGTCATAGGAATGTCGGTATTCAGCAAAGCCTTACCCATCATGGGACCACCACCAATCACCTTACCTGTATCTTCGGGCAAGCCGCCACACTCTTCAATCAACTGGCTAAATGGAGTTCCCAAACGAGCCAACAAATTAGAAGGCTGTTTCACGCTCTTACCCGTAACCGTTATAATGCGGTCAATGAGAGGTTTGTTCTTCATTACCGCCTGATAGATGGCAAAGATAGTACCCACATTCTGCACGATGGCACCTGTATCGATGGGCAATGCAGGAGGAGCAGGAACCTGACGGCCAATGACGGCATCAATCAACTGCTTTTCTCCACCCTGCGGATACTTCACCTTCAGGGGTACAATCTCAATCTCGGGATATTGCTTTGCCTTCTCCGTCATCAAGGCGATGGCGTCTGGCTTGTTCTTCTCAATACCGATATAGCCCTTTGTCACATTCACGGCCTTCATCACCAACTGCAAGCCCACGAGAATCTCTTCTGCATGCTCCAACATCAGTCGATGGTCGGCAGTCAGATAAGGTTCGCACTCTACGGCATTCACGATTACGCACTCGGCAACTTTTCCTGGAGGCGGACAAAGTTTCACATGTGTAGGGAATGTTGCGCCCCCCATACCTACGATACCTGCAGCTTTAATCTTCTCGATGATAGTCTTACTGTCCAGTTTCGGACAGTCGCTGAGTTTAACGAGGTCCGTTGAGCGGTCGATACTTTCTTCCCAATCGTCACCCTCCACATCAACGATGACAGCCATACGGCGCGTGCCACTGGCATCCAATACAGGCTCTACTTTGCTTACCTTGCCACTCACACTGGAATAGACAGGAGCGCTGACAAAACCACCTGCTTCGCCCAACAAAGTACCCACTTTCACCACATCGCCTTTCTGCACGACGGGATTGGCTGGCGCACCAATATGTTGGAACATGCTGAACACAGCCTGCTTAGGCAACTGAACCTCACGAATGGGGCTACCAGCAGACAGTTTGTTTTCTTCGGGGTGTACACCACCTATGTTAAATGTCTTCATAATTTACTGTTCTGCTTTTTGAGGTTCAACATTAGGAATTTCTTCTGCCTTGGGCTTGCGAGGTGGGAAATTGAAAGCGTGGATAGCGCCCTTAGGACAAGCCTCTTCGCACTTACGGCAAAGTTTACATTTTTCGGCATCGATATATGCCAAGTTGTTTTCCAGAGTAATGGCCTCGAACTTCTCACATGTCTTTACACACTTGCCACAGCCTATGCACGAAGCCTTACATGCCTTGTTGGCGATGGCACCCTTATCTTTGTTGTTGCAGAGCACCACCATACGACGCCCCTTAGGACCTTTCAGGCGGATTTCGATAATTTGGCGAGGGCAAGCCTTGGAGCAGGCACCGCAAGCCGTACACTTCTCTTCATCAACCTCAGGAAGCATAGTTTCTGGATTGATACGAATAGCATCGAACTGACATGCTTCGACACAATCGCCACAACCCAAACAGCCATACGGGCAACCCGTCTCGCCCATACCTGTCATCTGCTGCACCTTACAACTCTGTGCACCATCATAGGACACCAGACGAGGGCGATTCTCACATGAGCCGTTGCATCGTACAACAGCCACTTTAGGCGCCGAAGCTTCAACAGCCATTCCCAATATGCCTGCCACCTGTTCCATCACAGGCTGCCCGCCAACGGGACAAAGCAATCCTTCGAGGGAACCCTTGTCGGCAGCCTTGACACAGGCACCAGCAAAACCAGCGCAACCAGGGAAACCACAACCACCGCAATTGGCTTGCGGAAGCACAGCACTCACCTGCCCTATACGCTCATCCTCATGCACCGCAAACTTACGCGAAGCGAAGTAGAGCAACAGAGCTGCCGTGAGTCCGATGGCACCTAAGGCAATTACTGCCAAAAGAATTAGATTCATATCTTTGTTATTTAATTATGCTTATTTGATTCGAAATGAAAAACTCTTCCGCATTTTACCTCGGAACATAAACAACAATACATAATAGAAAGCAAGACTCAACAACGCGCTCAAAGCACCAAGTGCTTCATTGCCCGTCTGGCTTACCACAATCATCAACACGCCTATCAATAAGAACAAGGGTACGACATAGGCCCAAAGCGTGGCGCGCAGGCCCAACCCCACTTCTCCTACCACAGTAACCTCCTGTCCCACATGGAAATTTCTAGCATCCTTGCTCGTCACCTCTATTGTCTTTTGCTCCTGACCAGAGGCATGACAAAGCGAAGCAGCCGCACAAGCCGAACAGGCACTATCCTGTGCGATGGCGACACTAATGCTTTCTTGCCGTATGCTTTTGACAACACCTTGGTGTTCTATCAACTTTTCCCTCATGTTCGCAACAATGGTATGCACTTACAAAAGTAATACAAATAACTCGTTAGTCAAAATCTATTTATTCATTTTTTCTCGTGAATATCCCAAAGAATATTGTATCTTTGCAGAGTTTTAATCAAATACGAGCAAATGAAAGCGATAAAGAAGCCCATTCTTGCCATTCTTGTATTCTGCCTCATGCAGATTCTCGCCCCTATCATCGTACAAGTAATAGCCAGACTTACTGGAGAAATTCCATCTAGTCCAAATGATGCATCGAATTTAATAGAGCATACCTATCAGTTAGCCTTAGCCCTGATAATAAGCGGTATGCTGACCGTAGTCATACTCTATTATATGAATATGATAAAGCGCAAAGGACTTGTATCACGCTTTCGTTCTGTCGATTGGGAACACGCGCCACTTGCCATCACGGCGGCAATCATGGGAATTATCGTTCTCGACTTGCTCAGTGAGTATGTGAATGCCCCTGATTTGATGCAGCCTGTGTTTATGCGTTTAGCCGAGAACAAGCTCGGTGTACTGGCGCTTGTATTTGTTGCTCCTATTGTTGAGGAATTGGTTTTTCGTGAAGGTGTCTTAGGTTACCTGCGACGCCACGAAATCGGCACATGGACAGCCATCATTTCCTCGTCACTTGCATTTGCATTGTTACACTTCAATCCAGCCCAAATACCTTTTGCATTCGTCATGGGAATCATGCTGGGTTACATCTATGTCAAGACAAGCAGTATTATCATTACGAGTATAATTCATATCATCAATAACCTGCTGGCTACCTTGGAAATGCGGTACTTTGACGGAAGTATTCAATTACATGAGATTTTGGGCAGTCCATTGATGAATATCTTCTATATTCTCGTATGTACTTTCATGTGTTTTCTGTTCATGCGAGAGTTCAAAAGGAAATACCACAGGAAGCATATTCATGCAGGCAACCATAGTTCACATCCAAACAAGCCCAAGCGCGTATAAGAATACCTACAAAATATTGAGAGGACCCTGCCTCACGGCTGAGTCCTCTCTGTTTTGTTTGGAAAAATCTATTAGAATAAAATTTTTAACTGAATAAAGCGTTAAGCCTCTTCGGGAGTTTCTACACTCTCACTGGTTTCAGCAGCAGGTTCCGTTGCAGGTTCTGCTACTTCCTCTGTTGCCTCTGCGTTCTCTGATGCAGCCTCCTCTGCTTCGGCCTCGGCCTTTGCGGCGGCTTCAGCAGCCTTCTTGTCGGCTACTCTTTCCTGCACCTTGGCGTTAGCCTTCTTTTCTGCCTCCATACGAGCTGCGTCAGCAGCCTTCTTTTCAGCAGCCAGCTTAGCCTCGACGGCAGCAAGACCCTTCTGGCGGTCAGCCTTCCAAGCCTCGAACTTTGCCTGTGCAGCAGCCTCGTCGAATGCACCCTTCTTCACGCCACCCTTCAAGTGCTTCATCAGGTAAACACCTTCACGAGAAAGGATGTTGCGAACAGTGTCGGTGGGCTGTGCGCCTACCTCCACCCAATAAAGGGCACGGTCGAATTTCAAATCTACAGTGGCAGGATTGGTGTTAGGATTGTAGGTACCAATCTTCTCTGTAAACTTACCATCGCGTGGAGCTCTTACATCAGCGATCACGATGCTGTAGAAGGCGTAGCCCTTGCGACCATGACGCTGTAATCTGATTTTTGTTGCCATAAATCGTTAAAATTTTATTTAATAGGTTTGAAATATGCTGCCAACTCGTGACAGCGGCTGCAAAGATAGTAAAAAACGAGCACATGACCAAAATATGAAGGGACAAAATGCTACTAAGGCAGAAAAAGAGATGCTCGCATAATCTTTTGCTGCTTTAGTAACATAGAGCCGTAGGCCAACAGCATCGCTGTGTTCTTTCAGATTTTGTCTTGTCGAGTTGCATCCTATCTAAGAGCCTTAGGCTCAAAGTAGTGAAACCCCTCCCCTATGTATAATTACTTCTAAGGTTATGAACGCGCATTCCAAGGTTTGGTGTCTTCGTTCCAAACTTTGGTACGCACATTCCAAACTTATAAACGAAGATGGCACCGTACCGTTAAAACTTATGCACCACATCGTTAGCCCTTATCCTCAGTATCGATTCGGGTTATGCCCTATTGTCATCGGGACAAAGATTACTAGTGCGAGGCTTTGCGTTAGGATGAACCTCGGGGTTTTCACTAACTTTGGCCTGCTTCGCAGCCCTTAATTAGGATGCACCAGATTCACTAACCTTGAGCCTATGCAGGCTCTTAGGTAGGATGCACCTCGGAACTATCAAATTTTAGAACAGCAAGGCTTTGCGCCTTCACAGCCTATGGCTGCCCTTCAATTATCTATGCAAAAAATCATGCAAGCCTGCCTTTTTCGCATCGCTACTTGTATTTGCCGTTCTAAAATTTGGTATTTCGCTCGGTTTTCACTACCTTTGTGCTCCGAAAGAAAGGTATTCGTCCTTTCATTTGATTTACATCCAACTTATTTATTACAATATTTCATGCACACAAAGAGTGAACTCGAAAGCATGACTCCCGAGCAACTTGTGGAGTTAGGACTGAGCATAGGCGCTCAGATGTCAAACGACAAAATGTCTCTCATCTACAATATTATCGACAAGGAATCTACCATGCCTGCGGCTGAAAAACCGAAGCGCGGAAGGCCCAAGAAGGCTGAGACTCCTGCCGAAGAAGTATTAACGCCGACGGAACAGCCCGTTACAGAAAAACCGAAGCGCGGAAGACCCAAGAAAGCAGCCGCTCCCGTCGAAGAAGAAAATACGGCAACGCAAGAGGCTGCACAGGAAGTTACTCCCGAAGAAACCGCCACTGCAGAAACTGCAACAAAGAAGAAGCGCACACGCAAGAGCAAGGCCGACGAAGAGCCTGTGAACCCCGTAGAGGCGTTCTTCAAGAAAGACGAGCCCGACTTTATCATCGTTAAAGATGTTGCCTCGGTAGAGGTTCAACCCATCGAAGATAAATCGGCATTTGAGGAAGAACCCGTCAGCCCGATGCCAAAGGTAGAGAGGAATGTCGGAATGCGCTACGATTTTGCCGAGAACATCAAGGGCGAAGGCGTACTCGAAGTAATGCCTGAAGGCTTTGGATTCCTGCGCTCGAGCGATTACAACTATCTGTCCTCACCCGACGATATTTATGTAAGTCAGCAGATTATCAAGTCGCTTGGTCTGAAGACAGGCGATGTGGTGGAAGGTCCCGTGCGTCCTCCACGCGACGGCGAGAAGTATTTCCCCCTGATAAAGGTTATATCCATAAACGGCTGCGACCCGTCAGTAGCAAGAGATAGAAGTCCTTTTGAGCATCTTACTCCCCTATTCCCCGACGAGAAATTCACGCTCTGCAACGGCGTAAACGATTCTCTGTCTTCAAGAGTTGTAGACCTCTTTGCCCCCATCGGTAAAGGTCAGCGTGCACTTATCGTTGCACAGCCGAAGACGGGTAAGACCTTGTTGATGAAGGACATCGCAAACAGCATTGCAAAGAACCACCCCGAGGCATACCTGATGATGTTGCTGGTCGATGAGCGTCCCGAGGAGGTTACCGATATGGCACGAACTGTAAATGCCGAGGTGATTGCCTCTACTTTCGACGAGCCTGCCGAACGCCATGTGAAGATAGCAGGTATCGTACTGGAAAAAGCCAAGCGAATGGTGGAATGCGGTCACGATGTAGTGATTTTCCTCGACTCCATCACCCGACTGGCACGCGCCTACAACACAGTTACACCTGCCAGTGGAAAGGTATTGACGGGTGGTGTTGATGCCAACGCGATGCACAAGCCCAAGCGTTTCTTTGGTGCTGCCCGTAACATCGAGGGCGGTGGTTCACTGACCATCATTGCAACGGCATTGACCGACACAGGTAGTAAGATGGACGAGGTTATCTTCGAGGAATTCAAGGGTACCGGTAACATGGAACTCCAACTCGACCGCACATTGTCCAACAAGCGTATCTTCCCTGCCGTGAACATTGTTGCCAGCAGCACACGCCGCGACGACTTGCTACACGACAAGATGACCCTCGACCGTATGTGGATTCTGCGTAAGTTCCTGGCCGACATGAACCCCATCGAAGCCATGAACGAAGTCAAGACCCGACTGGAGGGAACAAAAGACAACGAAGAGTTCCTGGCAAGTATGAACTCATAACACATGCGTGCGTACCTTATTTGTTAAAAAAATACAATAAACGGTACAAACGAACATAAAAACGGCTATTTTAGCGAACTACGGTTTCCGTGGTTCGCTTTTTATTTGTATCTTTGCGCCTGAATTTTTTGAAACTAAAATCATTTCAATATGAGTAAGAATACAAAAATCCTAATGGCGATATTTGTTGCCACGACTTTGTTCACCTCATGTGGAGGTAAAAAACAGCAGCAAAGTTCTATCGTTGAGTTCAAAACAACCAAGGTGACGAAGAAAGATGTATCCCTAAGTTCCAAATATAGTGCCACGATTCGAGGCCGCCAAGACATTGAGGTATATCCTCAGGTTAGCGGTACGCTGCAAAAGCTTTGCGTAATCGAGGGACAAAAAGTCAGCAAGGGACAGCCCTTGTTCATCATCGACCAAGTTCCCTATCAGGCAGCCTTGAATACTGCCGAGGCATCGCTAAAGGCAGCAAAGGCACAGGAAGCAACGGCACAACTCACCTTGGAAAGTCGCCAGCAGTTGTTTGACCAGCAAGTCATCAGCGAATACGACCTCCAGACTGCCAAGAATGCTTTGCTATCGGCAAAGGCAAGTGTGGCACAGGCCGAGGCGCAGGTCGTAAATGCACGCAATTCCTTGTCCTATACGGTAGTCAAAAGTCCTGCCAATGGCGTTATCGGTACACTCCCCTATCGTCAAGGTGCTTTGGTAGGTCCGAGCATACCTCAGGCCCTGACCACGGTATCAGACAACAACCAGATGTATGTCTATTTCAGCATGAGCGAATCGCAGTTCCTGGAACTGAGTCGTAAGGCTGGTTCGGCAGAAAAGGCCGTGAAAGAGATGCCTGCTGTGCAGTTGCAACTGGTAGATGGTACGACTTACGAGAGTACGGGTATAGTGGAAACGGCCAGCGGTGTTGTTGACCGTTCTACGGGTAGCGTACAACTTCGTGCCGTATTCGACAATCCCAACCACATGCTGCACTCTGGTAGCACGGGTAATGTCATCGTACCTGTCAACCACAAGGGTGTGCTGACCGTACCTGCAACAGGTGTTGTTCAGACTCAGGACAAATACAAAGTATATACGGTCGATAAAGAAGGAATTGCCCACAGCCAAGTTGTCAGCATCCTTTCTCAGAACAATGGTAAAGAGTTCATCGTGACCGAAGGATTGACTGAAGGTACTGAGATTATTGCTGAAGGCGCCGGTATGGTGAAGGAAAATCAGCAAGTGAAGAAGATTCAATGATTAACAGTTCCTTACAAGCAAAGTGGCAAAGCCGAGCGAAAGGTTAACGGTTAAAGATCAAAGATTAAGGATTTCCAACGAAGAATACAATGAAAGGAAATATATTTATCAAGCGCCCTGTGATGGCTTTGTCCATAGCCATCGTCATTTTGTTTCTAGGTGCGCTATCCTATTTCAGCCTACCCGTTGAACAGTTTCCAGACATTGCACCTCCAACGGTTGTGGTGAATGCCACTTACCCGGGTGCCAGTGCGGAGACGGTGACCAAAGCCGTAATCCAGCCTCTGGAGGAAAGCATCAACGGTGTGGAGAACATGATTTACATGACCAGTACCACCACGAACTCTGGTACAGGAACGATTACCGTATATTTCAAGCAGGGCACGAACCCCGATATGGCTGCCGTGAATGTGCAGAATCGTGTGTCGATGGCCCAAGGTCTGCTGCCACAGGAAGTGACCATGATTGGTGTCACAACCTACAAGCGTCAGACTTCATTCCTGCAAATCAACGCGCTGGTAAGCGACAATCCCGACTACGACGCCAACTACATGGCCAACTACATGAACATCAATGTCACCCCACAGTTGAAGCGTATTCAGGGTGTGGGCGAGGTGTTCGTGCTGGGTGCATCCTATTCGCTTCGCGTGTGGATGAAGCCCGAGGTGATGTCGCAACATGGACTTATGCCCAGTGACATCACGGCTTGTCTGGCCGAGCAGAACATTGAGGCTGCCGTAGGTACGCTGGGCGAGAAACCCACCGAGGGCGGACATGGTCAGGGCGTGGACAATGTGTATCAGTATACGATGCGATATACAGGCCGACTGAGAACCGTAGAGGAATTTGAGAATATCGTTGTTACAGCCAAAACGGATGGTAGTCTCCTGCGCCTGAAAGATGTTGCCGACATTGAACTGGGACAGGAGAGTTACACCTTCTCGGGTCGCGTGAACGGCAAGCCCGCCGTACAGTTTATGGCTTTCCAGTTGGCTGGTGCCAATGCGAAAGAAACCAACGATATGTTTACGGCAAAGTTGAAGGAACTGGAAAAGGACCTGCCCAAGGGCATGCACTTTACGCAGTTGATGTCCTCGAACGACTTCCTGCTGGAATCCATCGGCAATGTGGAGGAAACCTTGATTATTGCCCTACTGCTTGTCGTGCTGGTGGTTTACTTCTTCCTGCAGGATATTAAGGCCACGCTCATTCCCGCTATCTCCATCATCATTTCGCTGGTGGGTACTTTCGCCGCCCTGCAAGTGGCAGGCTTCACCCTGAACTTGCTCACGCTGTTTGCTCTGGTATTGGCCATCGGTACGGTGGTCGATGATGCTATCGTGGTTGTTGAAGCCGTACAGGCAAAGTTCGATGCGGGTTATAAGAGTTCTTATCAGGCCACGAAAGACGCCCTGTCGGATGTGACGATGGCCGTCATCTCGTGTACCTTCGTATTTATGGCGGTGTTTATCCCCGTCACCATGATGGGCGGCACCTCGGGTATGTTCTATACCCAGTTTGGTGTGACACTGGCCACTGCCGTAGGTATTTCGTGTGTCAGCGCCCTTGTCGTTTGTCCTGCATTGTGCGCCATGATGATGCGCCCCGCCAAGGAGGAGCGCAAATCGCGCAATGTCGTGGATAGTTTCTTCATTGGACTCAATTCGCGGACACGAGCAGCCTACGAGGCATCTTTTGGTGCCATAATGGGTAAGTACACTCGCTTCCTGCGTGGTGTCGTCAACCATCGTTGGGTGGCTTGGGGCAGCGTAGCCATTGCCTTCGTACTACTCTACTTCACCATGACGGGTCTGCCTAAGGGACTTGTGCCCCAGGAAGACCAAGGTGTGATGATGGTCAATGTGACCTGTCCTCCGGGTTCCAATCTGGGACAGACGGAAAAGGTATTGGACAAGATTCAAGCCATCATAGAGAAGGATGAGGATATTCGCGACTATTCGCGTGTCAGTGGCTACGGCATGATGAGCGGACAAGGTGCTGCCAATGCGATGGTCATCATAAAACTGAAGCATTGGGGCGACCGTTCAGGTAACTGGGTTCCATTCTCTGGTTTCATCCATACTTCATCCATCAAGAAATACATGCTTATGGGGCAACTGATGAAGGAAATCCCCGAAGCACAGATTTTTGTGTTCGAGCCGGGTATGATTCCTGGTTATGGTATGGGTTCGAATGTTGACTTGCACCTGCAAGACCGTTCCGACGGCGACAAGGGGCAGTTCCTGGAAATGACACAGAAATTCCTGGCAGCCTTGAACGAGCGCAAAGAGGTACAGATGGCTATGACCTCTTATGCCCGCACCTATCCACAACTTCGTGTCGAAGTGGATGCTGCACAATGTAAGTTGGCTGGTATCTCACCCAAGACGGTACTCTCCACACTGGGTGCCTATTGCGGTGGTTCTTATGCTTCGAACTTCAACCAGTTTGGTAAGGTTTATCGCGTCATGCTGCAAGCTGACCCCAAACTGCGCACAAGCGAAATAGACCTTGCGAATATGTATGTGCGTAGCGCCAACAATACGATGGCCCCCCTATCGCAGTTCGTGAAACTCACGCCTGTATTAGGACCAGAAAGCGATACGCGTTTCAACCTCTTCTCGGAAATATCCATTATGGCATCACCCAGTCAAGGGTACACCTCGACCGATGTCATGAAGGCCATCGAGGAGGTGAAGCAACAAACGATGCCCGACTACATCACCTATGAATACGGAAGTATCTCTCGTGAAGAGCACCAGCAGATGGGCTCAAACAAGTCGTTGCTCATCTATGGTGTCTGCGTCATCCTCATCTTCCTTATTCTGGCAAGTTTGTACGAGAGTTTCCTTGTTCCATTCGCAGTCATCCTGTCTGTTCCTGCGGGTCTGATGGGCTCCTTTGGCTTCGCTTGGGTTTGGGACCAGATTTATTCCGTATTCCCGCCATTTGGTCAGATAGAAAACAACATCTACCTGCAGACGGGTGTCATCATGCTTATTGGTTTGTTGGCTAAGACGGCCATTCTGATTACCGAGTTCGCCCTCGAGCGTCGTCGTAAGGGAATGGGCATTGTCGAAGCCGCATACGCTGCCGCAGAGGCTCGTTTGCGTCCTATCCTGATGACCGTCCTCACGGCAGTATTGGGTATGATTCCCCTGTTGCTTGCCACGGGTGCAGGTGCTAATGGAAACCGCACCATTGGTGTGGGCGTTGTGGGCGGTATGATTGTAGGTACATTAGCCATACTCTTCACCGTGCCCGTATTCTTCATCTTCTTCGAATACCTGCAAGAGAAGATTCGCCCAGCCATGAAGGAAGAAGCCGACCAGCAATTCCTCATGGAGCAAGAGCGCAGTAAAAGAGAGAAAGAAGAACATAATTCATAATTCACAATGTACAATTGACAATTGACAATTATGAAACGCATATCATTCTTAATTATTAATTTTTCATTCTTAATATTGTTCGCTGGTTGTGGCGTCTTTAAGAACTACGAGCGTCCCGATGACATTTCTGTCGAAGGCATTTATGGAACAGCGGCTATCGGTGATTCACTCGGACTGGGCGACTTGTCTTGGCGCGAGGTATTCACCGACCCACAACTTCAGGCCATCATCGAACGCGGATTGGCACAAAACGCCAATATGCGTCAGGCTGACCTGCGCATACAGGAGGCACAAAACAATCTCCGTGCGGCAAAACTCGCATTCTTCCCCTCTATTTCCCTCACGCCACAAGGTACCATCTCTGGTGTATGGGACCCCTACAACCGTTCGGAATATAAGGGCGTGATGGGTGGAGGTGCCACAAAGACCTATGCCGTACCCATTGCTGCCAACTGGCAAATAGACTGCTTCGGTCAGCTCCGCAATGCCAAGAAAGGCAGCGAGGTTGCCGTCGAGAATATGAAAACCGTGCGACAGGCCGTGCAGACAGCCGTTGTGGCCAACATCGCCAATCTCTACTACACCCTTTGCATGCTCGACGAGCAGTTGCGGATTGCAGAAGAGACACGCGACAACTGGCAGAAGAACCTTGATGTGACAAAACTGCTGATGGATGCAGGACAGAGCAACAAGGCTGCCGTAGCCAGCACCGAGGCCAACTACTGGAGCATCTGCACCAGCGTTATTGAGCTCGAAGATAACATCGAACTTATTGAGGGTACGCTTGCCAACCTTATCGGCGAGACGCCCCACCACATCGGCCGTGCTACCCTCGAATCGTTCCAACTCCCCTCGGTATGCACTACGGGCGTGCCCATCAGCATCCTATCGCGCCGTCCCGATGTCAAGCAGGCAGAACTGGCATTGGCCAGCGCCTTCTATGGTAAGAACCAGGCCAAGGCCTCCTTCTTCCCTTCACTCAATATTTCTGCTTCCGGACAATACACCAACTCTCTTGGCAACCTTGTTGTAAACCCCGGCGGCATCATTGCTGCGCTTGTTGGAAGCCTGACACAGCCCATCTTTGCACAAGGCAAGATTCGCGCTGCCTATAAGAATGCCGTTGCCGAACAGGAAGTTGCAAAGATTGGTTTCCAGCAGAAGGTACTCGATGCAGGCCTCGAGGTAAGTACGGCTATGGCGGACATTTCCGTTGCCCGTGCCAAGCAGGACCTCATCGCCAATCAAGTCAGAAGCCTGACCGAGGCCGTTGAAGCCACCGAGGCTTTGATGAAAAACTCCAACCAGGTGACCTACCTCAATGTCCTGACCGCACAGAGCAGCCTGCTCAATGCCCAGTTGAGCGAGGTATCCAACCAATATGCCATCATCTCAGGCATCATCGACCTCTATCAGGCATTGGGAGGCGGTGCAAAGTAACGATACTAATCGTCTTGCGCAACTAACCATAAACTGATGATAAACATCGCTTGAGGTCTTGTTGGGCTTTAATCGAGTTTAAGGTAAACTAATCAACGCTTGCGTCACAATTGTGGCGCAAGCGTTGCATAATTAAGCACAACGAATTTCATACTGCCGCGAGTCTTGCGTCACAATTGTGACGCAAGACCCGCTTAGTGCCGTTGAGTACTTAGGGGCGTGCCACTACTGACTTAGCGGCGTGCCGCTGCTGGCTTAGGGGCCTGCCGTTCAGATGCGTGCGGCGTGCTGCTGAGTTATATACTGCGTGCACCTTGTCGTGACTGGTGGCGCTCATTATTGTGTAATTCAACGAGTTTAAGAAAAAGTGTCGGCGTAAATTTGGAAGTTATATTATATAATATGTATATTTGTACTTTGTATTTATAGACAATCTTAAAAAACAACCCAATATGAAAAAGAATTCTTTACAACTGTTTTCCGCAGCGCTTACCTTTGCGGCATTGTTTACAGTCCACTCTGTCCATGCACAGACGGATGTAACAAGTACTTACTTGACGAATGCCGATTTCGAAGGTTCTTATTCGGTCTATTCCAACCCGAGTAGCGACCGTGCCATTTACCAACCTAACGGATGGACGATTACCTATACGAACGGGGATGGGAATGACATGACCTCACTGAACAGTAATTGTACACAGTGGAGTAATTTCTCTGGTTTACACCAACCCACCAATGGAGGAAACAATGTGTATTGGATTCGCTTCCGTTGGGGTGCGAACGAAAGTCTCACGCTATCACAGACGGTAAGTCTGCCTGCAGGTACCTACCGCTTTAGCGCCGATGCCTTCCGTGCAGAGACAACGGGCAACGCCACATTGAGCATAGCAGGAGAGTCCATCTCGATAGATTCCCGTAACACATGGGCAAACTATGCCATTGTATTCACACTGACGCAAACCACGAGCGTAACACTGGCCTACAACTTCACACAGGGAGGGGCGGCAGCTCAATCACGCGCTGGTGTGGATAACTTCAAACTGGAAAAGTTTGACGATGCCACGACGACGGAATATTCTTGGGATTGGACAAGCATGATTGCCAATGCAGGCTTCGAGCGCGGAACGGCAACGAGCAACGGAGGTGCAGTAAATGCGCCTTATGGCTACACCATGAGCACCAGCCTTGCTGGATGGATAAACGCTCAAATCATCACTGCCAACCCATCTGAAGGTGCTAATGGTTATGAGGTATGGGCCGGGCAAATCACCAGTGTGAATATGCACCAGTCGTTGTCACTCCCCATGGGTAAATACACCATTACAGGCGACATGCGTACCGATGCCACTGGAAATATTACCACACAGGGCGTGTATGCCACGGCTGACGGTGCTACCTACAAGTCGCCTACCATTTCAAGCGTAGCCACTACATGGAATAGCCTTGATGGATGGAACACTTTGTCAAAGACCTTCTATGTACAGGCCGACGGTACTGTCGTTGTTGGTGTTACATCGTCGGGCGATGGAGCCAGTTCGAAAGGCTTCTTCCAAGTCGATAACCTCACACTTACCTATCATGGTGCTATTGCCAAACTTTCCCACACTATGACTTTAGATGCAGCAACGGCTGTCACGGCAGGGCAATGGTATGCCGTAGATTTGAGTTCGGCTGGCGACTATCGCATCACCTCTTCGGGGTCAACGACTTTATACTATAGTCAATCGGGCTATGAATCGCCTGCCGATGTCACTACGAATACGAGTATCAACGGCAACAAGACCCTGACACTAACGGCTGGCACGCTGTATTTCCGTGCCACTGCAGCATCCACAATAACGGTCAGCCTCGATGTTCCCATCACAGGAATTGTCAATCCTTCCTTCGAATTGGACGACCCAAGCGGGCTGACCGAAGTTAATAACAATGGACTTCGTGGATATACCCTAACCAATCCTACAGGATGGACAGTAAGCGGAACAAGTGTAACCGAGCTACTGATTAATGCAAACTGCTACACAGACAACAATTTCGGCCTGGTCACTACGATTCCCAATGGCTCGTATGCTTACTATATGCGACAGGGATGGGCCACAGGTACAACCTATGTAAAGCAGACGATTACCCTGCCTGCGGCCATCTACAAACTCTCCGTAGATCAGCGCACGGCATACGCGAATAGCGCCGCTTCTACCCTGACCATCTATGCTGGTACTGAGAGCAAGGATATCTCCTTTGTAGCAGGAACCGAGGGTTGTATGCCATCGAGGACTTGGACAACAAGTTCGCTGTACTTTGAATTGACCGAGGAAACCACACTCGAATTAGGATTCAAGATAACTTGGCAAAGCGGAGGCTCGTGCGTGATGCTCGACAATGTAACTTTGGAGGAAGTCAACGAAATGCCTGCCGACATGTCGGAATACGACGAAGACGATATATCATCCACTACGGAAGGTATCATCACGGGCAATTTCGTGCCTGAGGCCACGATGATGAACGACCTACTGCAGATGCTGGCCGACTTCAGCCCATATCTGGTGAACGACTTCAACTCCGTAGATAATACATACGGATACTTCAACGGCGAAAGTTCTGGTCAGAGCAACGAGGCTGGTGTGCGTACCAATGCTGACTTGTCGATGATTTGTGCTTTCCTTGTGAAGTATGCACAGCCTGCGGGCATCACCCTGCCCAACAGCATCTCCTACTCTACCCTACAGACTATGGCCCAGAAGTCACTGATGTGGGCGCTGGGTACACACAAGGCAAACAAACTGCGTCAGACGACAAATAGTGCCTACTGGGGCAGCACAGGAACGAGTGATGCCGTATGGGAAAGTAGCCTTTGGGCAATGTCCGTTGCTTACTCTGCTTTCTTCCAATGGGACAACCTCACCAGTACACAGAAGGGTTACCTCGAGGCTTTGCTGAAGGCTGAATGCAACTATGAACTGAACCGTACCATTCCCACAGGCTATGACGGTGACACGAAGTCGGAGGAGAATGGTTGGGAAACCAATATCCTGGCTTCTGCCCTGGGACTCTACCCCAACGATGCCTTGGCCTCGCAGTGGTTCGAACGATTGCGCGACTTTGCCATCAACTGCTATAGCCACTACAGCGATGCCAGCAATCAGACCGTCATCGACCCGACCTATAACAACGAAACGGTGGCTGACCTACACATCGGTTCTAACCTTTATACCGACTATACGCTGCAGAACCACAATCTGTTCCACACTTCGTACCAGAATGTCGTAATGCAGGAATTGGGTGAATCAGCATTGGCACTAAAACTATTCCAAGGCAATTCCGAGACATGGAAGACCAATGCCCTGATGCACAACAATCAGGAGGTAATGGATAGCGTATTGAACTGGTTGGCACTGACCGACGGTGAACTGGCTATGCCGAACGGCAATGACTGGAGTCTGTTCCTGTATGACCAGATTACATCTTACACGACACAGGCCTGCTTCAATCGTGACCCGAATGCCCTGATGCTGGAGAACTTGGCTTACAAGTTTATCAAGGCACGCCAAAAGACAACAACTGACGGAAGTTGGCTGTTGCGTCCCGATGTGGGTGCTCGTCGTATGGGTGTGGAGGCTCACCGCGTCATGATGACCTACCTGATGCACCTTGTTTATTCTACTGCCGACCTCACGCCGACTTCATGGGATGACTTCCGTGCCGCACGCAGCGAGGCCAAACTGTTTGAGACACAGAATGTGGTTCGTGCCTTTACCAAGGACCGCTTCACCACATTCTCATGGAGCAAGGGCTTGAGCAGTTACACAGGTTACATCGCATCAAACAGCGTGGACAAGAACAAGATTATCGTTCCTTATCGTGCTAACAACACAGGTAACTTCCTTGGATGGTACACCGTGGATGGGCAAAGCACGAATGCAACGCCTGTTGTCAGTGGTATTTACGACCTCAAGGGCGACGGCTACACGATGAATGGTGAAATCTATACAAATGGTTCCACATTGGATAACCGCTTCGTCATCTACTCTACCCCAGGCAATGCCGTGATGTATCTGGATTATGTACAAGGCCGTGCGAGCGGAACCATCACAGGTGAATATGGTGGCTTGATGGCTATCTCCGTGGATGAACTCACCAAGACCACACGAACCCTCTATTGTGACAGAGGACGCTACCAGTCCGACGGCAGCGAGTTGAGCACCTACAAAACCAACTGGCTGAATATCGACAACGAAGTAGGTTTCGTAAGCCGCAGCGATAAGAAGATGGGATTCGGCAACAAGGCGGCCAACAATAGTATCTATACCGCAAAACTCTATCCGTCGTATAGCACAGATTCGCGTTCATTCACCAACGGACAAGTGGTTGACAAGCGCAACATCACTTACTATAGTTTGATTGATGCGGAGACCACAGCACAGATGGAGGAAGAACTGCAAGTGCTGACAGATAGCGTGCCCACGGGTTGGAACGGTGCAATAGCCGCTGACCCCGACGGTACCAACTATCTGTTGCTGGCAAACTTCACTGGAGCAAATGCTTCGGCAAGTCTATCGAACATCACCTGCAAACTGGGTGCTCCCGTATTCGAGGTGGAGACCACCATTGCAGACAACAAGTCGGCAGCCACATTCTCCGCTAAGGAGAACCATAGCGTGGCCAATGTACTAAAAGTATTCCTCACTGGTTCAAACATCAGTGCACAACAAGATCCAACGAGCGACGAGGCTGCTTATGTTACTGCCACGACGAATACCTCAACAACCGTCAACATCATTGCTGATGGCACACTACTCACAAGAACCATTTCCCTTCCAGCCAACGAGACTATTCGCGTCTATGCAGAAAATGGCGAAATCAAATACGAGACAAAGGACATTCCCGCGCAGCAGAGCAACGACGGCTACATCGTGAACCCCAACTTCGACGGTAACAGCATTGACGGATGGTCGCAGACTGGAACCGAGGTAGCCGTAGATTACAACGAGGTGGAACGCTGGAATGCCAACTTCGACTTCTATCAGACCATCTACAATCTGCCGGCAGGAAAGTACACACTTACTTGTCAGGGTTTCTATCGCGACGGTTCCGTTGAGAATGCCTCCAACGGGCACAAGGCTGACACGGAAACTATTCGTGCTTACTTATACACCAAATTGGGTGATCACAATGCAGTAGATGCCGAGGTACAACCCCTTCGTTCTATCATCGACGAGGCTGGCAACTTAAGCAATGTAGGTGTAAATGCGGGAAATGACTTTGGTTATATACCCAACACCATGCAACAAGCCTCGCTATACTTCGCCGCTGGCCTTTATCAAGTGAGCCTCGAAGTAGAAGTCGGTGACGCTGGGGTGCTGACTATTGGTGTACGCAATCAGAACCATATTGATAATGATTGGACCCTCTTCGACACCTTTCGCCTTACGCGTCAGGTAGAAGTAACGCACGATGTTAATAAAGACGGAGACATTACCATCGACGATGTGGTAGCCATCGTAAAACATCTCCTTGGGAAAACGCCTACTGAATTCGATGCTACTGCTGCCGATGTCAACAATAGCGAAGGTATCAACTTAGCAGATGTGACGGCGCTGGTTAATATTATTTTGAACCCATAGCCACTACTGCCGCATGGCATCGGCACGGCGAATCAAATCCTTAACGACTTCGCCACCTATAACAAGTCCTGCGGCAGCAGGCACAAAAGCATTAGAAGCGGGAACGGTCCTTTTACGGGAATCGTTCCCGTTCTTTTCATTATCGTCATCCAAAGGGCACAAAGGCGGTTCTTCACTATACACCACCCTCAAATGATATATGCCTTCCTTACGAAGTTGCTGACGCATGACCTTTGCCAAAGGGTCCATCTTGGTTTTCGACAAGTCTGCCACACGAAAGGCTGTCGGATCGAGTTTGTTTGCTGCCCCCATACTGGAAATGAGAGGGATGCCCAGATGATGACAACGGCGAGCCAGTTCAAGTTTCGCCTTCATCGTATCGATACAGTCCACCACATAGTCGAACTGTGACAAGTCCACCTCGTCGGCATTCTCAGGGAGATAGAACATTCTGTGGGCAACGGCTTCACATTCTGGATAGATATCGTGGATACGCTCCACGGCCACATCTACCTTGTATCGGTCCAATGTTGAATGAAGAGCATGCAACTGGCGATTGAGGTTGCTGACACTGAAAATATCGTTATCGAACAAGTGTATTACACCTACCCCACTTCGTGCCAAAACCTCTACGACATATCCGCCAACACCCCCAACGCCAAAGACGGCAATACTGGAGCGATGGAGTGCATCGAGAGCCTTTGGGCCTAATAACAAGCGTGTTCTTGCGAATTGTTCTTGCATATTGGGAACAAAATTAATGATTATCTCGAAATAAATGACTATCTTTGTCCCCAAAATATAGATTATCCATCAAGATGCCTAAGATTTCCGTTCGGGGACACGAGATGCCCGAGTCGCCCATCCGCAAACTGGCTCCATTGGCTTATCAGGCTAAGGAGCGTGGTATACATGTATATCATCTGAACATTGGACAGCCCGACCTGCCCACACCTAAATCCGCGCTGGATGCGATACGGAACATCGACCGCAAGATACTGGAATACTCTCCGTCGCAGGGTTATCTGAGTTATCGGAAGAAACTTGTAAACTATTACAAGAAGTATGACATCAACCTGACGGCAGAGGATATCATTATCACCAGTGGTGGTAGTGAGGCTGTATTGTTCTCTTTTCTCGCCTGTCTGAATCCTGGCGACGAGATTATCGTACCTGAACCCGCGTATGCCAACTACATGGCTTTCGCCATATCCGCAGGGGCAGTCATCCGTACCATCGCCACGACTATCGAGGAGGGATTCTCCCTGCCAAAGGTGGAGAAGTTCGAAGAACTCATCAACGAACGCACCCGTGCCATCTTGATTTGCAACCCAAACAACCCAACGGGCTATCTATACACACGGCGCGAGATGAACCAGATTCGCGACCTCGTAAAGAAATACGACCTATACTTGTTCTCCGACGAAGTGTATCGCGAGTTCATCTATACGGGTTCACCCTACATCAGCGCCTGCCATTTGGAAGGTATCGAGAACAATGTAGTGCTTATCGACTCGGTTTCGAAGCGCTATAGCGAATGTGGTATCCGTATCGGTGCCCTTATTACAAAGAACAAGGAAGTTCGACAAGCCGTGATGAAATTCTGTCAGGCCCGCCTCAGTCCACCACTCATCGGACAAATTGCCGCAGAGGCTTCGCTCGACGAGCCTGAAGAATATGGCCGCGAGGTTTACGACGAATATGTAGAACGACGCAAGTGCCTGATTGACGGACTGAATCGCATTCCTGGTGTCTATAGTCCCATACCTATGGGCGCATTCTACACGGTAGCCAAACTTCCCGTTGATGATGCCGAACGCTTCTGCGCATGGTGTCTGAGCGATTTCAACTACGAGGGTGAGACTGTGATGATGGCACCCGCAGCAGGATTCTACACTACGCCTGGGGCTGGATACGACCAAGTGCGTCTGGCTTATGTACTGAAGAAGAAGGATCTCGAACGCGCCCTTTTCGTACTC
>JAGCYD010000040.1 GCA_017960985.1 Bacteroidaceae bacterium | reverse complement strand
CCCTGACAGGCGGCCTCGTAATTAGCGAGGACACAGGTCTGAAACTGGAACAGGCTACCATCGATATGCTCGGTTCGAGTGACAAGGTAACCGTTTCGAAGGACAATACTACCATCGTCAATGGTCACGGTCAGAGCGAACTTATCAAGGACCGTATCAACCAGATTAAGAACGAAATTGCCAATACGACCAGCGACTACGACAAGGAGAAGTTGCAGGAGCGTCTTGCCAAGTTGGCAGGTGGCGTGGCCGTTCTGTATGTAGGTGCCCCCAGCGAGGTAGAGATGAAGGAGAAGAAGGACCGCGTTGATGATGCTCTGTGCGCTACGCGTGCAGCCATTGAGGAAGGTATCATCCCAGGCGGTGGCGTTGCCTACATCCGTGCCCAGAAGGTATTGGAAGCATTGAAGGCCGAGAACGACGACGAGCAGACGGGTATTCAGATTATCCGCCGTGCTATCGAGGAGCCTCTGCGCCAGATTGTGGAGAACGCAGGTCTGGAAGGTAGCGTCGTAGTGAACGAAGTTCGCAACGGAAAGGGTGACTACGGATACAATGCCCGTGCTGACAAGTACGAGAACTTGAAGGCCAGCGGTATCATCGACCCGGCTAAGGTGGCTCGTGTAGCATTGGAGAATGCTGCCAGCATCGCCGGCATGTTCCTCACGACCGAGTGCGTCATCTGTGATGCCAAGGAGGATAAGCCTGAGATGCCTATGGGTGCCCCTGGTATGGGTGGCATGGGCGGCATGATGTAATAACCTCCCCATCCCCTCCCAAGGAGGGGTAATAAAATAGTAAAATCCCCGACGGTTTGACCGCCGGGGATTTTGTTTTATTCTTTACTCTTTACTTTTTGATTTCCTTCACTCCTTCAGCCGTAGGAGGGATGGGAAGAATGCGACCGTCAGCGTCGTAGTGCATGGGCTCGGCAATGACGGAACGGCTGTAACTGGTACCGTCGGGAAGTCCGCCATTGTGAGAGAAGAAGAGCCATTGGTCGCGGAACTGTACGATGGCGGGGTGCGTGGTATTCGAGTTGCCAGCAATCTCGCTGATGATACCCATTGGCTGGTAGGGACCGCCGATGTTGTCGCTGACGGCATAGGCAATCTTCTCGGGCCACTCCGAAGCGTAGGTCAGGTAATACTTACCCTGATACTTGTGCATCCACGGAGCCTCGGTGAAGTTGGGAACTTCGATGCGGTGTACCTCGCCATCGATTTCAATCATGTTGTCCTTCAACTTGGCGTAATAGCATTCGCGGTTGCCCCAGATGATGTAAGGCGTGCCGTCGTCGTCGATGAGGATAGCAGGGTCGATACATGCCCAACTATGACTGGAGTTGAAGCAGTCGGCATTGGTGAGCAACGGCTTTCCTAAGGCGTCCTTATAGGGACCAGTGATTTTGTCACTGACAGCCACGCCGATGCCACACCAGTTCGTGGAAACATACCAGGAGTATTTGCCGTCTTTGCCCTTGGCTACATGTCCAGCGTAAGCCTGACGGCTTGTGGCCCACTTGAAGTCTTCGATGCGCAGGGGTGAGGGATGTTCCGTCCAATGTTTCATATCGGTGGTGGAGTAGAGTAGCCAGTCGCGCATGACATAGCCTCTTTGATTACCCTCCATATCGTGTCCAGCAAAGAGCCACAGCGTGTCGTTCTCTACCAAGACGGCAGGGTCGGCCGTATGCTTGTCGCGAATAATGGGGTTGCCCTTGCTCTCGAACTGATGTGACAAGACATAGCCCCACTTCTGTTGCAGGCGTTCCAGTTCGTCGGCCGTGACGGAGCAGATTGTGCCATGACGGGGAAAGAAGTCCTTGCGGAATGACTGAGGTTTCTCCGTGAAAGTATATAGGTCTTTTGAAGTCTGATATTCGTAGCGGCCACTACCGTAGAGGTCGTACATTAAGACATATTCCTCGCGGTCGTTCAGTTTGAACACGCCGCTACCTTCAACTGCCGTGCGAGAGTTGGCATAGGCATCGAGATACTTGAAGTCCTCCTTCCAAGTGCCGAGCAGTTTCTTACTGGTGGCCTGTTGGATGCCGTTCTGGACTTCCCTGCCGTTAGCATCTTTCGTGTTGCCCTTGTAAAAGAGGTGGTAAATGCCATCCTTATAGATGATGTCGTTGTCGATGCTGCCGTATTTGGCAGAGAATAAGACTTTGGGCTCACTCTCGAAGCCTGTGAAGTCGCGGTTGGCATAGGCATAGTAGGTGATGAGTGTCTTGCGGTCGCTACGCTGCAGGGTGAAGTAAATCATATACTTCTTTGCCTTCTGGTCGTAGATGGTCTGCGGCGCCCACACCCAATAGGCATCACCGAAGTTCTTGGCATAGTCCTTGGCCAATACAATCTTGGCGTGCGTCCAGTTCACGAGGTCCTTTGACTTTAACAGGACAATGCCCGGGTTAGAACCCCAACCCTGCTTGGGGTCGAAAGTGTGCATGTCCGTTGCCACGATGTAGTAGCATCCGTCCTCGCCACGCAGAATGTGCGGGTCGCGGATTCCGCCGCTCTGACTGATGCTGTCACTGGCAATGACGGGACGATTGCCGTTCAGGGCATACCAGTTCTGGGCATCCTCGCTTACGGCAAAGCGCAATTGTTCCTGTTGGTTAGGGTCGCCGCCACCTTCAAAATAGGTGAATAAGTATCCAGCGAACTTTTGTTTGGGAGCCTGTGCTTTAGCCTTGGCTGCATAGACGGGCATGGCGCTGACCATACAGAGCAAGGTCAGCAAGAGGGTGATAGATTGTTTTTTCATTATTATAATTTTCAGGTTTTTACTTATACATGTATTGGAGTCAGCCCATCTTCTCCATGGCCTGACGGAGGTCGGCGATGATGTCATCGACATTCTCTATGCCGACGGAGAGGCGAACGAGGTCTGGGGCCACACCTGCCTCTCGCAGTTGTTCGTCACTGAGTTGGCGGTGGGTGTGACTCGCAGGATGGAGCACACAAGTGCGGGCATCTGCCACATGGGTGACGATGCTGATGAAGTCGAGATTGTCCATGAACTTGATGGCATCCTCACGCGTGCCTTTCAGTCCAAAGGCTATGACTCCGCATGTTCCGTTGGGCATGTACTTCTGGGCCAGCGTGTAGTATTTGTTCGAGGGCAGTCCAGCATAGTTTATCCACGATACACGCGGATTCTTCTCCAACCATTCGGCTACTTTCTGTGCATTCTCGCAGTGGCGTGCCATACGCAGATGCAGGGTCTCTAATCCAAGGTTCAGCAAGAAAGCATTCTGCGGTCCGGGAATGCTACCGAGGTCGCGCATCAACTGTGCTACGAGTTTAGTCGTGTAGGCTCCTTTGCCGAAAGCCTTGGTGTAGGTCAGCCCGTGGTAACTCTCATCGGGTGTGGTCAGTCCGGGGAACTTCTCTGCTTGTGCATCCCAGTCAAAGTTACCACTATCGATGACGGCACCGCCTACCTGTGTGGCATGACCGTCCATGTACTTTGTGGTCGAGTGTGTCACGATGTCGCATCCCCATTCGAAGGGACGGCAATTGATAGGCGTGGCAAAAGTGTTATCTACGATAAGGGGTACCCCATGACGATGTGCCATCTTGGCAAAGCGCTCGATGTCGAAGACATTTCCGCCTGGGTTGGATATGGTCTCGCCGAAGAAACACTTGGTGTTGGGACGAAACTCAGCCTCGATACGCTCGTCATCCCAGTCGGGGTCGATGAAAGTACATTCGATACCCAGTTTCTTCATTGTCACACCGAACAGATTGTAGGTGCCTCCGTAAATATTCGAAGAAGTGATGAAGTGGTCGCCAGCCTGACAAATGTTGAATACGGCGTAGAAGTTGGCGGCTTGTCCACTTGATGTAAGCACACAGCCTACACCACCCTCTAAGGCGTTAATTTTCTTGGCAACGGCATCAACGGTAGGGTTAGCCAGTCGGGTGTAGAAATATCCGCTATCCTTTAGGTCGAACAGGCGTGCCATCTGCTCGCTGGTTTCGTATTTGAAAGTCGTACTCTGATAAATGGGCAACTGTTGAGGCTCGCCCTTAGTAGGTTTCCATCCGCCGTGGATGCAGATGGTCTCAAGGTTTTTCTTCATAAAATTCGTTGTATTAAAATCCCTACAAAGATACGAAGAAAAATTTGCAACTTGCTAATATATTCGTTACATTTGCATGTACTAAAAGGTAACTAATAATAAAAGACCATGAAAATACAAGATTTACAACCACAGGAAGTGTGGCGCAACTTCTATTTGCTAACTCAAGTACCGCGTCCAAGCGGCCATTTGGAAAAGATTCAACAATTCTTACTCTCTTGGGCAAAAGAGCGTGGTATCGAAGCCTGGAAGGACGGAGGTGAGAATATCGTTATGCGCAAACCTGCCACACCAGGCATGGAAGGAAGTAAGACGGCGACCTTGCAGGCACACATGGATATGGTTCCACAAAAGGTGGATGAAAGCAAACATAACTTTGAGACCGACCCGATAGAAACCTATATTGATGGTGATTGGGTGAAGGCACGGGGCACTACGCTGGGTAGTGACGACGGTATGGGCGTGGCTGCCATAATGGCAGTATTCGAAAGTAAGGACCTGAAGCATGGTCCCTTGGAAGCCCTTATTACTGCCGACGAGGAAACCTGCATGTATGGTGTGAATCATCTGTCGGCTGATATACTGAAGGGTGAAATATTGTTGAATATCGATAATGAGACATTGGGCGAGTTTGTCATCGGTAGTGCAGGCGGCGTGAATATCAATTGCTCGTTAGGCTACAAAGAAGTGGCACCAGAAGAGAATGATGTTGCGGTAAAGATTACGCTGAAGAATCTGCGTGGTGGTCATTCGGGATTGGAAATCAATGAGGGGCGTGCCAATGCCAATAAACTGATGGCACGACTGGTTCGTCAGGCTATTATCGATGACGATGCTCAGTTGGCTTCATGGCAGGGTGGCAATATGCGTAACGCCATTCCCCGTACGGCAGAGGTGGTATTGACCATACCGAAAGAGAATCTTGATGACTTGAAGGAACTCGTAGATTATTGTCGTGATGTCTTTGCCGAGGAATATCGTGGGGTAGAAGAGAATATCGCTTTGTCCGTAGCGGAGACAGCAATGCCTAAGGGCGTAATGCCTGGAGAGATTCAAGACAATGTGATTGATGCCTTGGTAGCATGTCATGACGGTGTGCTCAGGAATATTCCTTCGATACCATCGGTTGTGGAAACCAGTTCGAATCTGGGTATTGTCAACATTGGACAAGGCGAGGTGAAGGTGCTCATCCTTGCCCGCAGTAGCAGTGAAACCATGATGGAGTATATACAGGAGATGCAGGAATCGTGCTTCTCTATGGCAGGTATGAAGGTTGGCTACGATGGGCACTATGGTGCTTGGCAACCCAACTTTGACAGTCCTATCGCTGCCCGCATGGTGGAGGTGCACAATAGACTGTTCCCCGATGAACCTGCTCGCGTAGAAGTGGTACATGCAGGTTTGGAGTGCAGTATCATTGGAGGTGTATATCCACAGATGGACCTTGTGAGTTTCGGACCAACGCTGCGTTCGCCTCACACTCCAGACGAACGGTGCAACATTCCTTCGGTGGCAAAGTTCTGGCAGTTCCTTGTGAAGTTGTTGGAAGAGATTTAAGACTATCCGTTCTCTCCGAGGAGGGGAACGCCCCTGATAACAAAAACATATTATAATGAAGACCTCCGTTATTACATCTTCTTTCTTACCGCTCCTTTGGAAGGGTTGGGGGAGGTTGTTGCTTGCCTTGTTGCTGGTGTGTCCTCTCTCCCTTTCCGCCAAGAAACAGGGTAAGGAACTCCATAGCCTATTATTATCATATATGCAGGTGGAGGATATCCACCCTGATAGTTTGGAGGCAAATATTGCCAACTTGAAGCAGAAACGGTTGCAGACAACTGATGAAGCCAGTCGTGCCGTGTATGCGGCAGCCATAGGGCGGTTGTATGCCGAGCGTCGAGGATGGCGAAGTGTGGGTAACGACTTACGGGATTCGTCTGCTCTCTGGTATGGCAAGGCTTTGAAGAATCCGTCGGTGTTGGCAAATACCAAAGCCAAGCGTTGGAAACCTTTTGTCGTGATAGGTAAGGATGAGGGCTACTTCCGGGGCGATATGCTCAATGTGGTTTGGCGCAGTATGGTAGGAAGTCTTTCTAAGAACGAGCGTGATACGGTGCGTTCGCTGCCCAAATACAAGGATATAATCGCATTCTATCGTACTCGTGGACAGCGTGAGGCTGCATTCTTATTGGTTCTCGATTCGTTGGAGGAGGTTTCGGATTGGAATGCTACGGAAGACCCTTTGCTCCGTATTCGTGACGACTATGCAGACCTGCCTTTGTGTGCCGAAGCATATCTTCGATTGGCAACATGTATTGATACCACCGTATTTCAACAGCGAACATGGTTACAGCAGGGAATTTCCCGTTATCCGAAGTACAAGCGCAAGGCTGCCTTACAGAATGCACTGACTCGTCTGTCCGACCCCTTCCTTACATGGGAAGGAGAGACTTCAGTATATCCTGGAAAGCAGTATGTGTGGAAGTTCAGGGCGCGCAATATGCAATCTGTGAGTTATGGTGGACAGAAACACCTTTTTGCCCAACATGATCCGATAGAAACATTTACGGATTCTCTCCTTTGGACGGCTCCGGCCTCTGGAGAATATGAACTGATATTCTTGCCTAAGACAGGAACGAAAGTGACGCAGAAGGTGGAACCTATCAAACAGAAATTCTGTGTGTCGGCATTGCAAATGCTGTATCAATTAATGCCAGACGAACAAGTGCGTATGCTTGTGGTGGATGCCGATAGCGGAAAACCACAACAGGGTGTCACGATAACTGCCTATCAGCCCGATGATACTTTGGTGTATTTCTCAGGAACGACCGACAAGGATGGCCGACTGACTGTACCTCGCTACAAAACGAAGACAGGAGCCTTGCATGGACAGATACGCTATCGTATGAGTCGTCTCGGCGAACCTCATCTTCCTATCCATACCTTGTATGTATATTATAATAAAGGTAAATGGATGGGGGCTCCGACAGATTCCACCCGAACAATACGCTTATATACAGACCGTGCCATATATCGTCCGGGACAGACCGTACATTTAGGTGGTATTGTCTATGACCAGTTGGATTGGGAGGCCCATGTAGCACAGGGCAAGACTTATACATTGGAACTCATGGATGCCAACTATAAAAGTGTAGAGACGCAGAAATTGGTGACCGATGATATGGGCGTCTTCGCGACTGATTTTGTTCTGCCGACGAATGGCAAGAATGGTACCTATCAGATTCGTATCAAAGGAAAGACCAGTGTGATGTTCCGCGTGGAAGAATACAAGCGTCCGACATTCGAAGTGACACTTGAGGATTCGCTTTATATCGAGGGAGATAGTGTCATGGTGCGTGGCAAGGCTATGAACTATGATGGCTCGCCGTTGCGTGGTGCCCGAGTGACGGGTACTTATACTTGGCAGACACCTTGGCTCTATGTAGGAAAGATTGGTCCTCGAAGTGAATCCTTGCCCCTTGATACGATAGAAACCGATGATAAGGGGCGCTTTAGTTATCTTTTGTCCAATGTTCATTATCCAATGGGAGTCCGCCGCTCATTGTCTGTCAATGTTGATGTGTTGAGTCAGCAGGGCGAAACCCACAATGCTTCCCATTGGTATTGGCGCGTGAAAGAGACAATTCCTAATCCCGAACCCGTGAAGGTGGATTCTACCTTTATCGTACGATGTGTGGCAGACACTTTTGCTGTGGGGAAGCCTGGGCGCATCGAAGTGACGACCAACCTGCATGAAGTATATCTGCATTATACCCTGAGTGCGGCTGGGCAGGTATGGAAGGATACAATGGTGGTACTCGACAATGAAACTTTTGGACTTGAAATCCCTTATGACCCCAAATATGACCAAAGTTTAACGGTTTCATTTGGTTTTGTCAAGAATGAAAGGACATACACCAATACCAAGGTTATCCGTCTGGCTATGCCTGACAACCGATTGAAAATGCGATGGGATACCTTTAGGGATTTGTTACAGCCAGGGCAGAAGGAAGAGTGGCGACTAACTTTGCTCCGCCCAGACGGAACACCTGCCGAGGCCAATCTGATGGTGGCGATGTATGATGCATCACTCGACTATTTTACCCGACACGGGTGGAACTTCAATACGAACCGTAGTCATCGTACTTATGGCATACCTTTCTATGCTGCAAGTCGTCAGGGTGAGGGAAGCAATGTAAGTGCGTGGTATAGTCAGAAGACCAAGAAAGAACGCCCGATTGCTTTCAGTGAAATAGATGGAAGTCTGTTTGCCCTGCGGGTGTATTCCATGCCGCTGTATTCTTCGGGCGGAGGCCGTCTCTTGCTTCGTGAGGCTGTACCAGTTATGGCTATGTCAAAAGGTGCAATGGATACCTATGCGAATGCGACACTTACAGTTACGGAGGAGGATGCCATGAGCGATGGATTGCAGGGAAAGATTGCAGGACTGGATTTGAAAGAGTCTGTAGAAGAGGCAGAGGAAGAAACTTTAGCCGTGCCGTTGCGCGAGAACTTTGATGAAACGGCTTTCTTCTATCCCACACTTCGTACCGATGGTAAGGGACAGGTGAGTATTGCCTTTACCCTGCCAGAGAGCCTGACGCGCTGGCATATGCTGGGTATTGCACATACGGCAGACCTCTGCTTGTTGAACCTCACCGAGGAGGTAGAAGCCAAGAAAGACCTCATGGCACAACTCTACTTGCCGCGTTTCCTGCGTCCCGGTGACGAAACGGAACTGACGGCAACCGTACGGAACGAAAGTGACAGGTTACAGCGAGGCAAAGGCTTACTGCAAGTGACGGATGCCAAAAGTGGAAAGGTGCTGAAACAGTGGAAAACCGATGTGGAACTGGCAGGATTACAAGATACGGTTCTTCATTTCCCCTATAGGGCAAGTGAGAATGATATTGTGGTGAAGTGGGCCGTAGAAGGTACCGATTGTAGTGATGGCGAGCAACGGTTGTTGCCTGTATTGCCTGCTACGATACATGTTACCAATACTGTGCAGATAACGGCTTATGACCCGAGTACGGAGACATTTGACCTATCGAAACTCTTCCCCGAGGAGTGCGCCGACCGCCAACTGACCCTTGAATACACAACCCATCCAGAGCAGTATGCCCTAAAAACATTGCCTGTATTGGCTAAGGCCAAGAATAAGGATGTCTTGTCGTTGGCCTCTGCCTATTATGCGGGAATGCTGGGGAAGGCACTGGGCGTGGCTATGCCCGATAGTACAGAAGTGTATTTGCAGCGTATCAAGGATCTGCAAGATGCCAATGGTGGAATCCGCTGGTATCCATCGATGCCTACCAGTCCGTACCTGACGCGTGAGGTTTCGTATCTGCTGACTCGTCTGCGAATGCTTACGGGAGACAGCCAAAAATCAAACGCTCAGTGGGCCGTAGTCAATGAAAAGGCTGTTCGCTATCTGTTGGCACAGCGTATAGATTCCACCTATTTCAGCACCAGTGATCTGCGTAACCTTTATGTGGCATTATGGAGCGGTGTTTCACTCTCAAAGGCAGAACAGAAAAAGGTGGACTTTCTGCTGAAATTAGCCAAGAAAGCCGAGCCGGAGGAGATGGGTTACGAGGGGCAGGCCTTGTTGGCACTAGTATGGCACAAGGACGGAGAACAGCGTAAGGCGCGTAAATGTGTTGATTTGTTCCGTAAGCGATTGGTATCAAGTCCCAACCGGGGTATTTATATAGAATTCCCCAAGGGCAGTTTTGTTAGCATCGACCGCAAACTGCATATTCATGTACAGTTGATGGAAGCCCTGTCTCGGGTAATGCCTGATAGTACGAACCTTATGCGTGGTATGCGTCGCTATTTGTTGCAACAGAAGCGCACGCAGGAGTGGAGTACACCTGTGAATTCTGCCAATGCAATCTTCGCCTTGCTGAATAATCAGACCACTTCGAGTGCTCAGAATACTCCGAAACTTCGCGACTTGCTGACACTGACGCGTAAGGGTATGACCGTAAGGAATTTTACGGCCAAGGACGACACCTTGGGCTACCTGCGTGACTCAATGGAAATAGATGCAGGTCACCTGCCTGTGAAACTACGCCTACAGAAATTCTCCAAGGGTGAAAGTTGGGGGGGTGTATATGCCGACTTCGAGCAGCCTTTCGACCAAGTTGAGAGTCATACGACGGGCCTGTCCGTCAGTGTGGAGTATCCTGCAGAAATGAAAAAGGGTAATCGTTATAAGGTGCGTTGTCGCCTGTCTGCAGACCGCGACTATGAATATGTCAGCCTCATTGTGCCTCGTCCTGCGACTGCAGAGCCAGTGAACCAACGCTCGGGTTATGGCTGGAGTCGTGCCTCTCAAGGTTGGTTCGGTGGCTTGGGCTATTACCGTCAGGTACACGATGCAACGACTGAGTTCAACTTCCATCAAATACCGCGTGGCGACTATCTAATAGAGGAGGAGATTTATATTGAACGCGATGGCCTTTACCATTCAGGTGTAGCTACTATCTGCTGTACTTATGCGGAGGAGTTTCAAGGACATTCGAACGATAGTGTAATAGAAGTGAGAAGTGAGAAGTGAGAAGTTAGGATTGATGTTGGTACTGTTGTCGTGGCTCACGGCTTGTACGAATGAAAAGCCTCATTTGCCTGAGGCTAAGGGATTGCCCTGTGAGATGCTGGTAATCATGCCTTCGGCCTTGCTGAATACTGACATCGCTGATACGGTGGCTACTATTGTTGATTGTGATGCTCCCGGGTTAGGTTCATCGGAGCGGATATTCCGCTCGATGACGATAGGTGAGCGAGGCTATGAGAAGGTATATAAGGCCATGCATAGTCAGTTGAAGATAGAACTTGCCCCGGGACAGAAACAACCTGTATTAGGTGTGGCCAATGATGTGTATGCCCGTTCGCAGTTGCAGATACTGGTGCGTGCCGGCTCTTTGGCCGATCTCCGTTCGTTTCTCAGTCAGCAGCGTGAGCATATCCAGCGACTGGTACTTGACTTTCAACTCGACCGGTATGCCGCTATGCTTCGTCAGAAATATAGCAAGAAGGTGGATGCAGACTTGCAAAGACTGGGGTATCGTGTAAATGTACCAACAGACATTGCTTCCACCAAGAAAGGAAAGAACTTTCTTTGGGGTAGTTCAAATCGAGGGGGAGAAAAGGATATCAACTTCGTATTCTATACCTATCCGTGGTATGGAGAGGAAATAGCCGATACTGCCCGCTTTGTCTTCAAGCGTGATTCTGTACTGAGAGCCAATATTCCAGGTAGTCAGCCCAACCAGTGGATGCAGACGGCCCGTGGCGAACAAGGACAACCCGTTGTGTGGCCATCTTTGCGTAAGGTGGGTGACCATCAGCGTTTGGAGATTCGTGGTCTATGGGAACTCCACAACGGATTCATGGGAGGCCCTTTTGTCTCTTATGTTCAGGTAGATTCCATCGCCCGGCAGGTTGTTGTCTGTGAGGGATTCGTCTTCTCTCCTAATAGTGCCAAGCGCGACCTACTCCGCTCTATGGAAGCCTCGTTGCGGACGCTAAGGAAGATGGATAAAGGAAAGGATAAATAATATAGATATAATGCCGAATCGGTGATGATATGGAAAGAATAAAAGTTCTGACAGTAAAGACTGAAGCCCATAGAATAGAGGTTGGATATATGGTGAGTGAAGGACTGAAGCCGTATTTTAATAAGGAGGTGGATACTTTCTTTGTGGAATATTCACAGCCGGTTGGTGATGTCCCTGCGGGCATTGCCGTAGTGCCATTTGTTGCCAATGTCCTTCCAATTGTCTGGCTGACGGATTCCGTTCTGGAACTGGATGAGATAGATAAATCCTTTTATGAAAGTATAGACGATTTCAAACAGGGGTACATCGCAATGTATCCTGCGGCTGTATTCGGAGGCAAGGTGGAAGCACAGCATATTGTAGAAAATGGATATGCTACGGAAGGTTGTGCGATGTTCTTCAGTGGCGGTGCAGATGCCTATTCCACACTGGTGGAGCATCGAGAGGAGCGTCCCATGTTATTGTCGGTGATAGGAGCGGATATCACTCTGGACGATAAAGAGGGAATCCTTAACCAGACAAGAATAATGGAGAAGGGAACTGAGGATTTTCAGTTGCCAGCCCCTTGCTTGATAAGTTCTAACTTTAGGAACTTTATTATAGGAAAGACATTAGACGATTTGGTCAGAATATACGGTGAAGATTGGTGGCATGGTTTTCAACATGGAATCGGGTTGATATGCCTGAGTGCCCCTATCGCCTTCTGTAAGCATCTTAAGACTGTTTATATTGCATCGACGAATGTAAAAGGACATCATGCCACTTGTGCCAGTGATGGTTCCATAGATAACTATGTGAGATTTGGTGGCACTCAGGTTGTTCATGCCCAGTTTGAGATGAGCAGACAGCAGAAGATAGCATTGATCGTGGACTGCTGCAAGAAAGAAGGGCGACGGATAAAACTTCGTGTGTGCTGGCGGTCGAAAGGTGGCTATAACTGTTGCCATTGTGAAAAGTGTTATCGTACGATATTTGCTATCGTGGCGGAAGGGGGAGACCCGAAAGAGTATGGGTTCAATATGACGAATAAGGATTTCTTGGATGCAGAGAGAATAGTTAAGAAGTCCTTGTACAAGACATATGGTATGGTTCGGGATAAGTGGATAGAGATAGTAAATAAAGTAAAGGCGCGGAATATGGTTCCTGATAGTCGTATGGATTGGGTGCTCTCGTTAGATCCTTTTCACCCGTGTGGGCGTATAGAGAGGAAGTTCCTTAGGATAACTTGTCCTATTAGGCGTTTATGCCGAACCTTGTCGAAAAGATTTGCATTTTTGCTTAATCGTACCTTTGACTTCGTCTTAGGTACTCACGCTCGAAAACACTCAAACAAGTTTGGTGTTTTGCTTGCTTAATCGTACCTTTGTGAACGATGAAACGAAGAATCTATATGATAGCCATAGCAATGACGATGTGTATCGCCGTTGCAGCACAGCCTCGCTTTACGGTGCAGGAGAAGTCTTTGCGAATGGGAGAAATCATGTTCCAGAGTCCAAAGACGGTGGCATTCACTTTTGTGAATAATGGAAGTAAGCCATTGATGATAAAGGAAGTGCATCCTTCGTGTGGGTGCATAAAGGTCGATTACCCACAAAAGACTGTTCCTGCGGGGCAATCGGGGACAATCGCTGCAACTTATGATGCTGCGATGCTGGGCTCGTTTTATCGGGAACTGGCTGTATATACAAATGTGCAGGAAACCCCCTATTATCTGTCTTTTCAGGGTAGGGTGGTAGAGACGGCTGTGGATTATGAAGGAGACTTCCCAATTGACTTGGGAAATGTGCGCTTGAATGCGAATTATGTAGAATTTGACGATGTAAACAAAGGCGACCAACCCGTAGTGGAACTACAGGTGGCTAATGTGGAACATGCGGCTTATACACCCCAGTTGATGCATTTGCCCAATTATCTGACTGCTGAATATCTACCATCTGTGGTGCAGCCAGGACGAACTGGTAAGATTCGTCTGACGCTGAATAGTGAGAAACTCTTTTTGGATGGTTTAAACCAGACCTCAATATATCTGGCGCGCTATATGGGCGACAAGGTGAGTGAACAGAACGAAATCGTAGTGTCTGCTGTGTTGTTACCTGCATTCCATAATCTTACGCCAGACAAATTATTGACTGCGCCCCGTGTCGTATTGATGGATGGCGATGAGATGGTAAAGGACGAAGTGCCAGTCGTTATGAGTGGCAAGAAAAAGGTAACAAAAGTGCTTACTGTGACAAATATCGGCGAGGAGCAACTTTCTTTTAGTAATGTACAGGTGTTTAACCGTGCCATGGCGGTGAGCCTTGGTGATCGTAATATCGCGCCTCATGCCTCGACCAAACTGAAGATTACGGTGGATGCCCGAGAACTGGAAAAGGCAAAAAGTGGTCCACGCTTGTTGTTAATTAGCAACGACCCGCGACAGCCAAAGATTATCTTGAACCTGAATATAGAGTAACGACATGGAGCATCCAGAGAATAGTGAAGCGTATGCAGGTTTGACGGTGAATAGTGGCGTAGGCCCTGTGTCCAACATCAATCCCTATCTGCAACGCAATCGTTTTGTCCGTAAGCAACTGACGGTGAACGACTATGTTGAAGGTATATTAAAGGGGAATTCTGCCATTCTGGGACAAGCCGTGACATTGATAGAAAGCGTACACCCTGACCATCAGGTCTTGGCACAAGAGGTTATAGAAAAGTGCTTGCCCTATAGCGGTAATTCTGTGCGTGTAGGTATAAGTGGCGTGCCAGGAGCAGGGAAGAGTACCAGTATTGACGAGTTTGGTATCCATGTACTGAAGGAATATGGAGGCAAATTGGCGGTATTAGCCATTGACCCCAGTTCGGAACGCACGAAGGGAAGTATTCTGGGTGATAAGACTCGCATGGAGAAACTCTCCGTACATCCCGATTCTTTTATTCGCCCCAGCCCCTCGGCGGGTAGTCTTGGTGGCGTAGCACGGAAAACCCGTGAAACGATTGTGTTGTGCGAAGCAGCAGGGTATGATAAGATATTTGTGGAAACTGTCGGTGTGGGCCAAAGCGAAACGGCTTGCCATTCTATGGTGGACTTCTTCCTGTTGATTCAACTTGCAGGCACGGGGGATGAGTTGCAAGGCATCAAGCGTGGTATCATGGAAATGGCGGACGGCATCATCATCAATAAGTGTGACGGGAATAATGTGGAAAAGTGTCAGTTGGCAGCAACGCATTTCCGCAATGCCTTGCATCTGTTCCCTCCTACGGAGAGTGGTTGGATGCCAAAGGTGTTGACCTATAGTGGATTTTATGGCTATGGCATCAAGGAAATATGGGATATGGTGTATGCCTATGTGAAGTTTGTCAAGGCCAACGGATATTTTGAGTATCGGCGTAACGAGCAGGCCAAATATTGGATGTATGAGTCCATCAACAACAAATTGCGTAATAATTTCTACAACAATCCTACGATTGCAGATATGTTGAAGGTGGCTGAGAAAAGCGTATTGAATGGAGAGAAAACCTCATTCGTGGCTGCCAAGCAATTGCTCGATGCGTACTTTGCACTCCTCCATTAACCATGCCGGTGTACTGGTTGCACCACAGATGCCGATAGACTTACAACCTACCAGCCAACGGGGTTCAATCTCGTTGGCAGAATCTATCATATAACTGCGTGGGTTTGCACTTTGGCATTCGTTAAAGAGTACACGCCCGTTGCTACTTTTCTTTCCACATACAAAAAGAACCATGTCGTGGCGCGAAGCGAATTCGCGGATGTGTGGCATACGGTTTGCCACCTGACGGCAGATGGTGTCGTAGTAGCGAAAAGTTGCATCGGGGCTGATGTGCTGTTGTATGTATTCCACGATTTTACGGAATTCGTCGAGTGGTTTTGTTGTTTGGCTGTAGAGATAGATATCCCGATTGAAGTCAAGGCGAGCGACTTCTTCTGGCTTTTCAATGACGATGGCTGTTCCGTCAGTCTGTCCGACAAGTCCCAAGACCTCGGCATGTCCATTCTTTCCGAAGATTACAATTTGCTTGGGCCTTCCGGATGCAGAATCGTATTCCTTTTTTATACGCTCTTGCAGATGGAGCACAACAGGACAGGTGGCATCGATAATCTCAATGTTGTTTTCTTTGGCCTTGTGGTAGGTTTGAGGCGGTTCGCCATGTGCACGGAGTAGCACCGTGGCATCGTGTAGTTGGTTATACCGTTCGTGACCGATGGTGATGAGTCCCATACGCTGTAAACGGTCGCACTCCATACTATTGTGGACAATGTCACCCAGGCAATACAAGGGCTGTTGACTATTGGCCAACACCTCTTCTGCCTTTCCGATGGCGCGTGTCACACCAAAGCAGAATCCGCTCCCGTTGTCTATCTCTATTTTCAAGGTTTAATCTTTAGCGGCTTTTTGATAGGCCTGAAGAAGCCATGCCTTTTGTTCGGCAATGGTCAGGCTGCTATTGTCAAGCACGATGGCATCTTCGGCCTGACGCAACGGACTAATATCACGATGCGTGTCGATATAGTCTCGCTCTTCTACATTCCGAAGAATGTCTGCCATGTTGCATATTTCACCTTTTGCGGTCAGTTCATCGTATCGGCGTTGCGCCCGTACTTCAGGACTGGCGGTGACAAAGATCTTCAGTTCTGCATTAGGGAATACCGTGGTGCCGATATCGCGGCCGTCCATAATGATTCCTCCTTCTTTTCCCATGCGATGTTGCTGACGAACCATCTCTTTGCGGACAAAGCCTAAGGCTGCAATATGACTGACATGATTGCTGACTTCCAATGTGCGGATGCGATTTTCGACACATACCCCACTGAGATAAGTGTCTGGCCGTCCTCTTTCTGGATTGAATACAAACGAAATTTCGATGTTTTTCATTTCCGATGAAAGTCGCTCCTCGTCAATCTGTCCATCCTTAATGATACCATGTTCCAATGCATAGAGTGTGACTGTACGGTACATGGCACCACTATCTACATAAACATACCCGATTTCGCTGGCAAGGTCCTTGGCCATGGTGCTCTTGCCGCACGAGGAATAACCGTCAATGGCGATGGTGATTTTCTTCATATATATTTGCTCTATAGACTATATGATGCACTGAAAGCTAGCGTCGGTGCACTCACATGGTATTTTGCGTAGGCTAACCCGAACTTGAATTTCTTAACATTCAGTCCTGCTCCAAAGGATAAACCTGCGGCATGACTTGAGCCTGCGGCTACCATTTCGTAAGCACGGCGGAAACTATAACCTGCAGCCACATAGAACTGCTTCATGGGGATGATGTCAATGCCGAGATCAAAGTGATTCATCAGAATGCGACCGCCCTTTACTTTCTTTTCGACATGATAATAATATTTTGAACTCCAGCGCGTGAGGTCAATCATGGTCACGCTGAAGCGAATTGGGGCGTGGCCAAGACTTTTGGAGAATCCCAATTGAAGGTTAAAGGGCAATCGCTCATGTTTGTTGCCAAATGCTTTTATTTGTCCACCCAGATTGGCGGCGACGGCAGAGAGCGAGAGGTCTTGCTCCTCGTTGTAATAATTCAGACCTAAATCGACAGCCATGGCAAACGAAGAGTATCCTGCATACTTTGAATAAATGATTTTTCCCGTGGCTCCGCCAGACCAGTATTCCGAGAAGTTGTAACTGTACATTCCGCTGATAGCCATGTCGAGGGCATTGGTCTCTCCCAGAATTTCGCCAGTCTCCAGTGTCTCCGTGATATCTCCATATCCGACGAATTGCACACCAGTTCCCCATGTTCCTCGTTCTCCGGCGATGCGTACAAAAGAGGCACTACCTGTTTTGGTGCCGCGCATATAGGTCATGAAGTTCAGGTTCATGCTATTGTGGCTTACGCTCGAGAGCAAGGCTGGATTCTGAAAAATCAGCGAAGCATCATCTTCGATGATAGAGATGTTCTTGCCACCCAGTGCTGTCGCATGTGCTGAAGTGGGAAGTGAAAGGAAATCAAAGACACTCGTACTTTCCTGTCCCCATAAAGATATGGGGATGAGAATGCCTGTACACAGAAAAGTTAAAAGCCGTCTCATGGTTTCTTTGGTTTCCGCCTTCAAAGATACATTATTTTCGGAACACTTTGTCTCTAATAACGCCGAAACTCTTATAAAAGTTGTATATAAGGAATAAAAATGGTGTGAAATGCAAAAAAAAGTGTGAGAGAGGGAATGTAAATAAAAAAAATGTGTTACATTTGTTCCCGAAGTATGGCAAAACAAATAAATAATCTATATGGAAAACGCAGAAATTAGAACCGTAAATGACAACCTCGCCGAGCAGTCATGGACCAGTATGCTTATTGGCTATGTGCTTGTGCTGGCTGCGATATTCGTAGCATTCGAATGGACACAGCGTGAGATTAAGGTTGACGAAAGTGGCGAAATTATCTACGACATGGCTGTAGAGGAAGACATGATTCCTATCACCAAACAAGAGCAGCCTATGCAGCAGCCGCCACCACAGGCCGCTCCTATGACGCCTGAGATTCTTGACCTCGTGGACAACAAAGAAGAAATTCCCGAGGAAGAGATTCAGACTACCGAGGAAGTAAACCAGAGTATTACCTCTGTAGTGGGTACAGGTGCTCCTACATCCGTTGTGGCTGGTCCTCCTGCTCCTGTAGTAGAGGAGGTTGACGACGATCGCATCCTTGATGTGCCCGAAGAGAGCGCAGAGTTCCCCGGTGATGTATATGCTTGGCTGAACAAGAACATCAGATATCCGGAAATCTGCCGCGAGCAGGGTATTCAGGGTCGTGTCAGTGTTCAGTTCGTCATCAACAAGGACGGCTCTATCGTAGATGTCAAGCCACTTCGTAGTCCTGACCAGCATTTGGCTGACGAGGCTGTGCGCGTGGTGAAGTCTATGCCTAAGTGGAAGCCTGCGCGTCAGGGTAATAAGCCTGTTCGTATGCGCTATGTACTTCCCGTTATGTTCCGCTTGAGTTAAGTTTTGACTTAAAACAATATGGAAAAAGGTTGTCTTGGAGGGCAACCTTTTTCTTTTGTCCTTTCAAAACTTTGTATAGTCTTATGTTTTTCCTAAATTTGCGTAGTTTAATCTTATATACTTATATATGTATACAGCAAAAGAAATCTTGGATAAGGTGAATGAAGCCTTGTCATCTTTGCCTTATGATCGAAAGCCGCAGGGTTTGTATGCTCCTATCCAGTATGTACTTTCGCTGGGAGGGAAACGCATCCGTCCAGTTCTTGTACTCATGGCCTATAATCTGTATAAGGATGATGTTGAGACGGCTATGCTTCCTGCCCTTGGACTGGAGACCTATCATAATTATACTTTGTTGCATGACGACCTGATGGACCGTGCAGATGTGCGTCGCGGAAAGCCGACGGTACATCGGAAGTGGAATGACAATACGGCCATTCTCAGTGGTGATGCAATGCTTGTTCTTGCTTATCAGCGCATGGCACAATGCAGTGCGTCACAACTTCCTGCCGTGATGAACCTATTTACAGAAACGGCACTCGAAATACAGGAAGGTCAGCAGTACGACCTAGAGTTCGAAAGCCGCAATGATGTAAAAGAGGAAGAATACATCGAAATGATACGCCTCAAGACTTCCGTTCTTCTGGCGTGTGCCCTGAAGTTGGGTGCCATCCTTGCTGATGCGCCACTGTCGGATGCCGATGCATTATATGACTTTGGAGAGCAAATAGGTCTGGCCTTCCAGTTGCAGGACGATTATCTGGATGTGTATGGTGATTTTAAGGTGTTCGGTAAACGCATAGGTGGAGACATTCTTTGCAATAAGAAAACTTATATGCTTATCAATGCCCTGTTGCTTGCCAAGAAAGCTCAGAAGACAGAACTTGAGACATGGCTCTCGGCTACGGAATACAATGAGGAAGAGAAAATTGCAGCAGTGACACGCCTTTACGATGAGATTGGCATACCAGCCTTGGCACAGCAAAAGATACAATACTATTATAAGCAAGCAGAACAAAGTTTGGCTAAGGTGAATCTGCCTGATTCGGTGAAACAGCCGTTGTGGCAGTTGGCACAGGGACTCCTCAACCGTCAAAACTGATGATAGACACTCACAGTCACATCTATGGCCCGGAGTTTGATGAGGACCGCGATGCTGTAATCAGTCGGGCAAAAGCCGCAGGGGTGACGCGGATCCTTTTGCCGAACATCAATGCGGAAACCATCCGCCCGATGCTTGAACTCTGCAATGAAAACCCTTCTTACTGCTATCCGATGATGGGGCTTCATCCCGAAGATGTAAAGGATGATTTCCAGCAGGTATTGGACGGGATGCAGGCGATTTTAGAACATTCCACTTCATTTATTGCCATTGGCGAGGTCGGACTTGACTTTTATTGGGACTCGACCTTTAGGAAACAACAATTGGAGGCTTTTGAACGGCAGGTGTGTTGGGCGCGTGATTATCGGTTGCCCTTGGTTATCCACTCCCGTTCGTCACACAAAGAATTGGTCGATTTGATGGAGCACCATCGGGAAGAAGGTCTTCGGGGAATATTCCATTGTTTTGGCGGCTCAAAGGAAGAAGCCGAAGAACTGTTGTCTTTCGAAGGTTTTGCTCTTGGTATAGGCGGTGTGCTGACCTATAAGAAATCGACTTTGCCGGAGGTGTTACAGCATGTGCCCATAGAGCGCATCGTGTTGGAGACGGATGCTCCATATTTGGCGCCAGTACCCTATAGGGGGAAGCGAAACGAAAGTGCCTATATTTCTTACACTTTGCAGCGTCTTGCTGAAGTATATGAATGCCCGCCCGAAAGGGTGGACGAGATAACCACGGCTACAGCCAAACGCCTATTCTCTCTGTCATAATGACAACGAATTCCCTAAAATTAAAAATAATATACTTTTTTATGCCCCGAATCGTGTTGGTTTAATATTTTTTTTGTAACTTGCACACCAAATAAGGGTATAGAGGGCTAAGTCGCCCCCATAATCAGCCTTGGAGAGGTGCTCGAGTGGCTGAAGAGGCACGCCTGGAAAGCGTGTAACCGTCAAAAGCGGTTCGGGGGTTCGAATCCCCCTCTCTCCGCAAGGATGTCTGGGGTGGATTTGATAGATAAAAGCTTGAACCCTTACTGCTTACGAGTGAGAAACAACGAATAAACAACAAATAATAATTAATTAACTTTAAAATCAACAAAACAATGAAAAAGTTATTTGCAATTGTTGCACTGGTTGCTGCTTGTTCTTTTGCCGCAACTTCTAATGTAATGGCTCAGGACGAGAATGAAGCAGCTGCCACAGAGCAGGTGGATTCTACTGCTAAGGACACTACCGCTGCCGAGGCAGCTCCTGAAGAGGCTCCCGCTGTAGTGGAGGAAGAGAGCGAAAGTCTCCACAAAGTTTTGAAGACCAAGTTTATCGAAGGTGACGCTGGCTTCATGTCGTTGGTAGCATTGGCTCTTGTATTGGGTCTGGCTTTCTGTATCGAGCGTGTTATTTATCTGACTCTGGCTCAGGTAAACACTCGTAAGTTTACTGCTGAACTGGCTGACTTGGTTGCCAAGGACAAGATCGACGACGCTATTGCACTTTGCAAGTCCACTCGTGGTCCTGTTTCTCAGATTTCTCGCAAGGCTATGATGTGTTTGAACAGCACTGAGCAGAACGATATCGCTTCTATCGAGCGTACGATTAACACCGAGGCTGAAGTTCAGGGCTCTTATTTGGAGCAGCACTGCTCTTGGATCACCTTCTTCATTGCTTCCGCTCCTTCTCTCGGATTCTTGGGAACTGTGATCGGTATGGTTATGGCCTTCGATACAATTGAGAAGGCTGGTGATATTTCTCCTACTGTCGTTGCCGGTGGTATGAAGGTGGCCCTTATCACAACTATCTTCGGTATTATCGTTGCATTGATTCTGCAGTTGTTCTACAACTTCATCCTTAGCAGCATCGAAGGTTTGACTGCTAACATGGAAGAGGCAGCTCAGGAACTGCTCGTTATGTGTGTTAAGTCGCCTAAGTGCAAGAAGTAATTAAGGAACTGTTTTCACATTCTTAATTAAAAGGAGAGTTGTTATGAAATTAGAGAAAATATCAAATAACGTATTGTATGCCGTTTGTGGTATTGCCGTACTTTGTTTCCTCCTGTTCTTCTGTATAGGTTACGGAAACATTGATGAGGCTGGCCGCACAGCACCTCTGCTGACCGACTTGCTGCTTGGTCTGCAGTATGCGTTGGGTGTCGTTACTTTCTGTTTGATGATCTGGAGCGTTGTCAAGGGCGTTCAGAATACAGCAGGAAACGACGAGATGGCAACCACGGGTATCCCTGGTTCAAAGATAGTTATGTTCACTGCTGCAGTAACCATCGTTTCTCTGCTCATTGGTGCATTGTTTGGCATCGGCGAGGAAGACTTTACGACCAACAGCGGTACGACAACACCGGGCTATATGATAACTATGGTTGATGCCTTCATGTGGTCAATGTATATTCTATTCTTTGTGGCAGTAGTGGCTGTTGTCGTTGCTGCAACGGGTGTAATGACAAAGACTGCTACCAAGGCTGCCTAAGTAGAAGAACCTCTTAACCTAACTAAGATTATGGGAAAGAAAAAGAAGAAAGTACCAGGTCTGAATACCAGTTCTACTGCGGACATTTCTTTCATGTTGCTTATCTTCTTCCTTGTGACAACCTCAATGGATACGGATATGGGTTTGGCTCGTCGCCTTCCCCAGCCGCCTGAAGACGAAGAGGTAAAGCAAGAGTTGAAGATTAAGGAGCGCAATGTAATGGAGGTTCGTATTAATGCTGCAGGTTATCTGTGGGTTAAGGATGGTACAGGCTCCGACTGGGCCGACATCCGCGACCTTCGTAGACGCGCAAAGGCATTCATCCAGAACGAGCAGAACCTGAGCATCTTGCCGGAGAAGCATGCCATTAACATTCCATTGCTTGGACAGTGCTTCTTGACAGACAAGCATGTGATTTCTGTACAGACCGACCGTGGTACGCCATACAATATGTACTTTCAGGTACAGAACGAATTGGTGGCTGCCTATAACGAGTTGCGTGATGAGTTAGCAAAGCAGAAGTT
>JAGCYD010000005.1 GCA_017960985.1 Bacteroidaceae bacterium | reverse complement strand
GAACAAGCGTCAGTTCTTCATTCCCCGTGGTTTTGCCCATGGTTTCCTTGTGTTGAGTCAGGAAGCTGTATTTAGTTACAAGGTGGACAATGTCTATTCTCCCAAGGATGAGTGCTCCATACGCTTTAACGACCCAACGCTTGGCATTCAGTGGCCAATTGCAGAGTCAGAAATGAATCTTTCTCCAAAGGATGCAGAAGGCATGCTGTTTAAGGATGCTGTACTGTTTGATTAGTCCCTATTCTTCGCGCGTATATGTGTGTGTAACTTATCAATATGGATTTGTGCTCCTGCTAGAATCCATATACTAGGTTGCGGCACATTCCCCATATCGTAGTATTTGCAGTTGGTGATGTTTGTCCCTTGTAGATAAAGGGTATAGAGCCTTTCTGTCCATTGTATCTTCATGTCGAGTGTTACATAGGGCTTGTAGGGAGTCAGTTTTCCCGTATTGGTCGCGTTTTGATAGAGTAGGTATGCTCCCATGCGGTCTTGCCACCTTAAGTGCCAGGTGGCTGTCAGTCTGCTGTATATCTTATGGCTCATGCTGACCACGAGTTTATGCCGAAGATACTCTAACGCATAGTTACTTTTATAAATCAGGGTGTGGTCGTGTCGTTTTTGGTGCATAAAAGTATAGGAAACGGAAAGGTTCTTGAGCCAGATATCTTTGTGGGTCATCTTTTCAAAATTCAACTTCGTCTCGGCTTGAACGCCCATATTGTCAAGGTTGAAGTTCGTGGCATGGTATATGTCTGTAGCGTTGTACATCACCCAGTCTATCATGTGTCTTCCCCTATGATAAAAAACTCTAAGTGTTCCGCTTGATCCTGCCCTAGTGTATTGTGTACCGAGTTGGACGGAATGGTTTTCTTCGCTTTTCAAGTCAGTATTCCCGTTCAGCGTCGGACTTTTATAATAGAGGTCGGTGAAGGTGGGCAGACGGAAGCCATTGTTGTATGAGGCATATATCGTCCAATTGGGGGCTGGGCGTACGGACATATCTGCTCCGGGGTAAAAATAGAAACGATGTTGGATGGCTGTGTTCATGTTGGCAACCACTCCCATACTTAAAGTCCATTTTTGAAGCAAAATGTTGTGTTCTAAACAATAACTGATGTTCGTACGGTTGTCTTTGTGGTCGTAAAAGATGTCTTTGTTACCTCTGACATGGGAATATTGTGCTTCGTCAAGTTGTTTCCCGAGGTTTGTGGATAATATGCCTTCGTTCCTGATTTCTGTTCCGAAAGCAGTCTTTCCAGCCCTCCAGTTTAGGTAGCCTCCGAGTTTCAAGCCATATACATCCGTTTGGTGAAAGTTTTCTCCGAATCGTTTCCCGTGTATGAGTTCAAAGTTATCGTAAGTTCGATTCCAGTAAACCGATGGCGTGAAATGGATTTTGTTTTTTGTCTCGGCGCTGACACTCATGGTGTATCGCTCGTTGCGTTCGTACTGATTGGGGTAGGCTGCACTGTAGAAAGTATTTGCACCATAGTTTTTCTTGGAGAAGCCGAATTGCCAGTCCAGAGTAAATGCTTCGTGGCTAAAGTCACCTTGATAATAGAGTTGTGCCTTTTTCCACTGGCTATTGTCCGTACCGCCATTGCTTCTGCCTCCGCCTGTACTTATTCGGTTGGCAACTTGTTTCAGTTTCAGACAGCCCCTGCCATCTGCTTGAAAGGTTACAAAAGAACCGCCTTCGGCTCTTGCTGAGATGTTATTGATAGTATCTTTTCGGGTGACAATGTTAATACAGCCTCCGAACGAAGAACCGCCATAGACCCTGCTACTTGCTCCCTGTAGTATTTCAATCCGTTCGATATCGTCAGGCGAAAGGGGCAAGTCTGCAGCCAGATGCCCTGTGTGGGGATTGGAAATATTGATGCCGTTTAGCAACAGCGTGATTTGGTCAAATGTACCTCCGTCGATGCTGATGTCCGTCTGAATACCAAAACCTCCGCGTTGACGAACATCCACGCCAGAGGTTAATTTCAATAGGTCGTTTACGCTTTGTATTCCCGCTTGCTGGATTTCCTCGCGGGTCAGTAGGGTGACAATTCTTGCCTGCTGTATTTCCGTCAGAGGCGCCATTGTTGCTGTGACGGAAACTTCCTCCAAAGTCTTTCCTTCTCCTTCGGTTTCCTTGGTTTCCAGTGCTTGTGTCTCGGCTTGAACTGGAGTGACCGTAGCCAGTGTGGTTACGGCCAGTACTCCAATTCTGATTTTCTTTCCTAAACTGGCAAAAGCGCTGTATCCCTTGTTGGAATACTGCTTCCAGGTAATGATATTTTCTTTCTGATATTGTTTCTTAAGCATCGCCCCGTTTGTTACAATGCGGGAATTCTGCTTTCAATTTCTTCCCAGTTTACAATCTGCCAAAGGGCGGCAATGTGGTCGGGTCTTCTGTTCTGGTAGTCCAGATAGTAAGCATGTTCCCATACATCGAAAGTAAGCAGGGGAGCAAGCCCTTTTTGAATTGGGTTACTGGCGTTAGGTTCTTGGGTGATGACAAGTTTACCCTGTTTGTCAATGGAGAGCCATACCCATCCTGAACCGAATAGGGTGGCTCCTTTCTTGGTAAATTCATCTTTGAAGGCTTCAAATGAACCGAACTGCTCTTGGATGAGTTTACCCAGTTTCCCAGCAGGCGCATTGTCGTTTTGGGGTTTGCGGAATTGCTTGAAGTATAGGTTGTGGTTCATAACTTGCCCGGCATTGTTCAGAATGCCGCCGTCGGCTTTTTTCACAATTTCCTCGATACTCAGATCTTCCATTCCCGACCCAGGCAACAGGGCGTTCAGGTTGTTTACATACGCAAGCAGGTGCTTACCATGATGAAAGGAGAGTGTCTTTCCGCTGATTACGGGCTCCAGCTCATTCTCTGCATAGGGCAGGGGTATCAGTTCATGTTTTGCCATTTTTGTTTTCCGTTATAAAGTATTAATCAATTGCAAATATAGTGAAAGTTTATGAATGTCACGCGGAGAATTCTCCAAAAATGTGTATCTTTGTGCCGAAATTAAAGTAAATACAATGATGAAGAAACTATTTTTTCTCCCGCTTTTGTTCATTACATTGTCTTCAATGGGACAGACGCGTTACAATCTGGAGAAGATGAAGATGGAAAGCCTCGACCGTGGTGTGGTGGCTGTGAGAATGTCTAAGGATAGTGTGCTCGTTTCGTGGCGCTATCTTAGCCAAGACCCGATGAATGCAGCCTTTGAGGTATTCAGAAACGGCAAGAAAATAGCCCGTGTCTCCGAAGGGCAAAGTACATGTTTTATGGATTACAATCCTTCCTCTGCGAAGGCAAAGTACGAGGTGGTACTTTCTTCAAAGAAGAAGACCAAGGACGGCGATATTGCCCATCGGGGCTCATGGATATTGCCAGCAAATGCTCCCGAAGGGTATGTCAATATTCCGCTTTCACAACCCTCTGGATATAAGGATGTGGAGGGCAATCCCGTGGAATACATCGCTAATGATGCTTCAATGGCTGATTTGGACGGCGACGGGCAAATGGAGATTATACTGAAGTGGGACCCTTCAAACTCTCGAGACAATTCGCAGTCGGGACTCACCAATAATACTTTTGTGGATGCCTACAAACTCGACGGTAGGCAATTGTGGCGAATCGACCTGGGTAGAAACATACGCTCGGGGGCTCACTATACGCAGTTTATGGTGTACGATTTGGATGGTGACGGTTGTGCCGAAGTGGTGATAAAGACGGGCGACGGAACGATTGACGGCAAAGGCGTTGTTATTGGGGATGCCAATGCGGATTACCGTGTAGGGGTTGAAAATAAGGCTGACGGAGAGTATCATGCAATGGCATTCCGTGGCGAAAACTTCAGGAAGGACACCAAAGGCAGGAGGGGCGGATTCATAAATCGTGGTCCCGAATACCTCACGGTTTTCAATGGAAAGACTGGTGCTGCGGTTCATACCGTGGATTATGTTCCTGAACGGGGCGACCTTCGATTGTGGGGCGACAATTATGCCAATCGTAGTGACCGCTATCTGGCTTGTGTGGCTTATCTTGACGGTATTCACCCGAGCGTTGTAATGTGTCGCGGTTACTACACCAGAACCGTATTGGCGGCATGGGACTTTGATGGCACCAAACTTACCCAGAGATGGGTGTTCGATTCAAACAACGAGGACGCAATCTATGCTGGACAGGGAAATCACAACCTTCGCGTGGCTGATGTAGATGGTGACGGCAAGGATGAAGTAACCTATGGTTCTATGGCAGTGGATGACGATGGAACAGGACTTTATAGCACAAACTTTGGTCATGGTGATGCCTTGCATGTTACGAGTTTCTATCCGCTCGACGACAAGCTGCAGGTGTGGGATTGCCACGAGAACAAGCGCGACGGCTCGGAGTTCCGCGATGCTGCAACAGGTCAGGTCATCTTCCAGATTCTCGATAACTCAGATGTGGGGCGTTGCATGGCAGCGGATATCGACCCCGAGAATCCGGGACTGGAAATGTGGAGCAGCCGGAGCTACGGACTTCGCAATGTCAAGGGAGAGGTGGTCGATTCTTTTGCCAAGGTGCCTATCAATATGGCAGTCTGGTGGGATGGCGACCTGCTTCGTGAGATGCTCGACCACGAAACTATCTCAAAGTACATTCCCCGAGAGCATGCCTGCCGTCCACTGATGGTGATGTATGGCTGTCAGTTCAACAACGGCACCAAGAGCAATCCTTGTCTGCAGGGCGATATACTGGGCGACTGGCGCGAGGAAGTTATTGCGCGGACAAAGGACAACAAGAATCTGCGCATCTATGTTTCTCCCGTGCCCACAAAGTATAGGTTCCATACCTTCTTGCAGGACCCTGTCTATCGACACAGTATCACCACCCAGAATGTGGCTTACAATCAACCAACCCAAGTAGGCTTCTATTTCGGAGCTGAACTGGAGGGTAGTGGTCGCCTCTTCCGTGGCTGGCAATTTAAATAAATCTCTTTAACCTTTAATCTCGAATGAAATTTCTCTCCATACTTCTATTCTTACTCCCTGTTGCTTCGTCACAGGCGGTGCGTTTGTATTCTCCCGATCGCATGACTTATGCGGATGTCGTATTGAACGAAGGCAAACTGTCTTATCGGGCTGGTTACCGTAAGATAGTAAAGAAAGACACCGTGGATGTCTGTCTGCTAAAGGATTCTCCCTTAGGTTTATATTCCAATGTGGCAGATTTCACGCAGGGATTATCCTTGAGAGGTGCGGAAACGGATATGCCTGTATGCTGCAACTATACACTTCGTCAGAGTAAGGTCTCACAGGTGGATGTAGAATACCATCGTAGTATATTTAACTTGAGAACCGCCAATGGCAATCGCTTCGAACTGGAGTTCTATGTGGGGAACAACAATATTGCTTACCGCTACAATATTCCGATGCAGGGTGAAACGGCAGCCATTGTCGTTACGGGAGAAGCCAGCGGCTTCCGTTTTCCCGAGGGTACAACCACCTTCCTGTCTCCCCAAAGCGACCCGATGATGGGTTGGAAGCGTACCAAACCGAGTTATGAGGAGGAATACACGCCCGACGAGCCTATCGGAACGAAGTCGAAATATGGACAGGGCTATACCTTCCCTTGCCTTTTCCACGAGGGTGATGCAGGCTGGGTCTTGGTTTCCGAGACAGGCGTCGATGGGCGTTATTGTGCTGCCCACCTGAGCGATTGCAGTGCCGACGGTCTTTATACGATTGCATTCCCGATGCAGGGTGAGAACAATGGGTTCGGTTCAACGGGGGCTCAGTTCGGCTTACCAGGCAGTACGCCTTGGCGCACGATAACTTTGTCACCGACATTGGCTCCCATAGTGGAAACCACCGTGCCCTTCGACCTTGTAGAGGAATTGTACGAACCCAGCATAGCATACAAGGGCGGACGCAGCACATGGTCGTGGATTATCTGGCAGGACGAAAGTATCGTTTATGACGATCAAGTAGCCTTTATCAATCTGGCTGCTCAACTCGGTTGGGAATATTGTTTGATTGATGGCGGCTGGGAAACAAATATCGGTCGCGAGCGTATGGAACAACTCTTTGCCTTGTGTCGTGAGAAGGGAGTAGCTCCCTTTGTTTGGTACAATTCAAACGGAGGATGGAACGATGCACCCCAATGTGCCAAGCAACGGATGTACAGCCCCATTGTGCGCAAGAAGGAAATGAAATGGCTACAGGAGAACGGCGTAAAGGGTATCAAGGTGGATTTCTTTGCTGGCGACAAACAGGAGACGATTCGCCTCTACGAGCAGATACTTTCCGATGCCAACGACTATGGCATTCAGGTCATCTTCCACGGCTGTACGCTGCCGCGCGGATGGGAGCGTATGTATCCAAACTATTGTTCCAGCGAGGCAGTGCTGGCGAGCGAGAACCTAGTTTTCAACCAGCATTTCGATGATATGGAGGGCTTCAATGCCACCCTTCATCCCTTCTGTCGCAATGCCGTGGGTAGTATGGAGTTTGGCGGTACGGTTCTTCAGCGTCGGCTGAACAGGAATAACAATGGTGGTACCACCCGTAAGGTCAGCGATGTATTCGAACTGGCTACGGCAATTGCCTTTCAGTCGAGTGTGCAGAACTTTGCCCTCACGCCCATGAACATGGACGAGTCGGTAACGCCAAAGTTTGAGATAGATTTCATGTGCCAGGTTCCTACCCAATGGGATGAAACCCGACTGATTGACGGCTATCCGGGTCAGTATCTCGTACTTGCCCGTCGTGCCGGCTCCCGTTGGTATATAGCCGCCATGAATGCCCGTCAGGAACCGCTAAAACTGAATCTCTCCCTCCCGATGCTGGCTGGTAGTCGCGTCACTTGGCTCAGCGACGGAAATGATGGTCAGGCACCCAGTTCCCAATCTGTAGTCCTCGACCGCAAGGGAACCTTCAAGACAACCATTCCCGCACAATGCGCCGTTGTTCTATATTAACCTCTCATGATTTCCAGTCCTCAAAATCCTAAAATCAAGCAACTGCTCCTTCTGCAGCAGAAGTCTGCCGAGCGTCGGCGCACGGGACTCTTCGTCGTGGAGGGTCGGCGCGAGATACAACATTGTGTTCAGGCAGGTTACGAGGTAGACACCATCTATTATTCTCCCCAGTTGACCGATGCGATCGAGGGCTTCTTATGTTGTGAGGTCTCTGAATCCGTATATCAGAAGATTGCCTACCGTGGTGGTACCGAGGGCATGATAGCTGTTGTGCGTGCCAAACAGCGCACGCTGAATGACCTTCACTTAGGCAAAGCGCCTTTGGTGGTCGTGCTCGAACAGGTGGAGAAACCAGGAAACCTTGGAGCCGTATTGCGTACTGCCGATGCCGCCCATGTCGATGCCGTTATGGTTTGCGACCCGCTTACCGACCTCTACAATCCCAATCTGATTCGAAGCAGCATCGGAGCCATTTTTACCGTTCCTACAGTTGCTTGCACTTCGGAGGAGTGTATTGCTTTCCTGAAGCAGCATGGCATTCGTATCCTTACGGCTCAGTTACAGGATTCATCTCCTTATTACGATACCGATATGACCGTCCCGACCGCCATTGTTTTCGGAACGGAGGCTACAGGACTTACTCAACCTTGGCGACAGGCTGCTGATGCGCACATTCGCATTCCCATGCTCGGTCGTCTCGACTCGCTCAATGTTTCCGTCAGTGCAGCCATTCTTATGTTCGAGGCTGTTCGGCAGAGGATGGCACAATAAAAAATCGGCGGTAGATTTTGTCGTTCCGCAAGGTTTTTCTTAACTTTATCCCCCGAATAGTAACTGAATTAAAACCTAAACTTTCATAGTTATGGCAAACAGAAGGGAACTAAAAAAGGGTATAAACTACCTGTGTGGCGAACTTTTCGCCGAGTGTGTAGCCGCTATGCACTACCAGAAGCCAATCCCCCAGGAGGATGTGGATAATGTTATGGCAAATGTACTGCATCTGCAGGACGACATGCTGAGTCGCGTGTCTCATCCCGAGCCGGGCATGACTCCCAAACTCTTCTTTAGGAAACTGCGTGAGGATATGACGCAGCAAACCGAGGATATTGTTGCACAGATAAAAGCACTGCTGTAGGAGAATGGTACAAGGATTTTGCAGGTGGGTGCTCTACAGGTGTATGGGCTTTCGTTTTGAGGAAACCGTAGAGCGCCCAGATAAGTATATCATTGCCCTTGCACCACATACCAGTAACTGGGATTTTATCATCGGAGTCCTCTTTATGAATGCCGAGGGCTTCAAGTGCGGCTTTATGATGAAGGAGTTCTGGTTCTTCTGGCCCCTTGGTCCCATATTCCGCAGAATGGGTGGCATTCCCGTGCGCCGTCAGCGTAATTGTAGCGTGACCGACCAGGTGGCACAACAGATACGGGAGAGCAACGAGTTCCACCTGTGTATCACGCCAGAGGGAACGCGTCGTCGTCAGCCTGAATGGAGAAAGGGTTTCTACTACATTGCATTGAAGGCGGAAGTGCCAATTTTGCTATACGGCTTGGACTACCAGCGGAAGTATATTGCTTGCAAGAAGATGGTAGTGCCTACGGGCGATGTGGAGAACCAGATGCGCGAGATTAAGGAATACTTTGAGCCCTTCGTAGGAAAGTATCCCGAAAAATTCACGACGGGACTGGAGCCAGTGGAGAACTCATGAGACGCCTTGCCCTTTTACTTCTTGTCTTTCATCTCTCACTTTCTACCATATCGGCGCAGAACGATGCGGCAGGTCGGATAAAGAGCCGCCTTGCCGACTATTTCCAGAATTACAGAAACGATGCCTTCACCAGTGCCGATGTTATCCGCCTGACCAATGTCGAGGTGGATGCCCAGCAGCGCACCGTTTCTCTATATACCAATGCTGGTTTTGCCTCACAGCCCTTTACGCCCGAAACCGTACAACAGATTCACGATGAGGTGGGGCGCTTGATGCCTGAACCCTATAAAACATACCAGACGCTGATTTATGCCAACGGCTCCCTCATCGAAGAACTCATGCCACTGGCAGAGAATGATACGGTTTTCCAGCGTCGCAGATGGGGCGGAGTAGAGTATGGGGGCTATCCTTGGGTGTCTCCTGTGTCTCAACCTTATGCCATTATGCGCGGCTTGCAAGGGCGCCATCTCTCCGTTTGGGCAAGTCATGGCTCATACTATGATTTTCCGCAAAATGCATGGCGATGGCAGCGACCACGCCTGTACTGCACCTGCGAGGACCTTTTCACGCAATCCTTCGTCGTTCCCTTCCTCATTCCCATGTTGGAGAATGCGGGAGCCTGTGTATTTACGCCTCGTGAAAGGGATTGGCAACGCGAGGAGGTCATCGTTGACAACGACATCGACAATCGTCACGGAGTCTATACCGAAACCAATGGTACCTACGAATGGGGCGAGGCAGGTGTGGGTTTCTGCGACATGCAGGACTTTTACTTCGACAAGGAGAATCCTTTTCTTCTGGGTACATGCCGTAAGGCAGAGGCACAATCCCGTCGGCGACAGGCAAGTCAGATTCTTTGGCAGCCTTCTTTACCGCAGGAAGGACGGTATGCCGTTTATGTCAGTTATGCTTCCCTGCCCACCAGTGTCAGCGATGCGGAATACACGGTTCGTCATCGCGGTATAGCCACCAAGTTCCATGTCAATCAGAAGATGGGTGGTGGTACATGGGTGTATCTAGGCACTTTCGACTTCGGGAAGGGATGCTCTAACGACAATTGTGTAACGCTTTCAAATGTAAGCAACTATCGTGGCGTAATAACCGCGGATGCCGTGCGCTTTGGTGGAGGTATGGGCAATATAGCCCGAGGCGATTCCGTCAATGCTTCCGTGCGTAGCGGAATGCCGCGATTCCTCGAAGGCAGTCGCTATACGGCACAATGGGGCGGAATGCCTTACAGCGTTTACGGTACCAAGGACGGAACGAATGATTATGGCGAGGACATCAACTCGCGTTCCCTCATGACCAACCTTCTGGCGCGTGGCTCGGATTATCTTCCAGGCGACAGCGGTCTTTCCGTTCCCATCGAACTCTCTCTTGCCGTACACAGCGATGCAGGTCTTCGCACGGACACTTCCTATATTGGAACATTGGGCATATACACCTCGGGCAGTCATACCCAGGGTGATTTCGAGGGACTCTTAGCCGAAGGATTATTGCCTGGAGGTATGTCCCGACTTACTTCGCGCGACCTTTGCGACAAGGTCATGACACAGGTCGTTGCCGATATCCGTGCCCTTTGTGGCAATTGGAACCGTCGGCAGATGTACGACCGAAACTACAGCGAAACCCGTTTACCACAGGTGCCCTCCATGATTCTCGAAACTTTGTCGCACCAGAACTTTGCCGATTTGCTTCGCGGACACGACCCGACATTCAAGATGTTGCTTTCCCGTGCCATCTACAAGGGAATACTGAAATACATTGCAACGGTCCACAATACGCCCTCTCTCGTTACACAGCCCTTGCCCGTACATGCTTTTTCTGCCGTTCTCGACGCACGGGGTGACTCCGTCCTACTTTCGTGGCAACCCACTGAAGATACGCTCGATTCCACGGCATCGACAGTCTTCTATGTGGTTTATACCAGTGCAGGCGAACGCGGTTACGACAATGGCAAGGTGGTGTATGAGTCTTGCGTAAAACTTCCCGTGAAGAAGGGTATGCTGACACGCTATCAGGTTCGTGCAGTTAACGAGGGCGGTGCCAGTTTGCCCAGCGAGGAACTTTGCGTATATTCCGCACCACAGGAACGCAAGAGGGTTCTTGTCGTCAATGCCTTCGACCGTCTGGCAGGTCCGCAACCCATCGAGACGGATTCCACCAGAGGCTTCGATATGGACATCGACCCAGGTGTGGTCTATCAGCACTCGCCCTGCTATTGTGGCAAACAGGTAAACTTCTCCAAGTCGTGCTTCCGAGGCAGCAGGGAGAATGCCCTTGGCTATAGTTCCGATGAATTGGAGGGCGTGATAATCGCAGGCAATACCTTCGACTTCCCCACGCAACACACCCGTGCTTTCCTGCTCGGACATCCCGATTTGAGTATATCTTCCTGCTCGAAGGAGGCTTTGTTGCAGGGCGTCTCACTACGAGGCTATCAGGCGCTCGACCTGATTTGTGGGGCACAGCGTGCCGATGGCTACAGCATGAATGCCTCGTCAGCACTCACGCAGAATCTCTGCGACATACTTTCCGACTTCACTCGTCAGGGCGGCTCACTCCTTGTCAGCGGAGCCTATTGGGGTGGGGAAGCGGATGCCGATTTTGCAGCCAATGTTCTCCACCTCAGAGCCGAAGGACAGGCGGAACTCACCGACTCGACCAACACCATGGAGGGTATGAACACCCAGTTCAGTATTTATAGCGAGCCCAACGAGGAAAAATATGCCGTCCGTCGGATTGACATCATCAACCCCTTGCCCGATGCTTTTTGCTCCGTTGTTTCCGTCAATCCGCTACCTTCCACTTCCGAAGCAGATTCATTGTCCCTTAACATCTCTCCCGAAGAAGTTACGCAGTCGCTCCCATCTCCCTCCGATGTTGCTCCGATGTCTCTCCGTTCTTTCTCCGTTGCCTATTCGGGCACGGACTATCGCACGATTGCTTTCTCCCTGCCTCTCGAATGCATCCGCGAGGCTGATGTTCGCAATGCCGTTCTATCTGCCTCCCTCACATATCTGTTCCAACGCTAATATATCAACGCTATGAAAACCTATACCATTCAATCCAACCCCACGGGAACTCGCACCATTGAAGTAAAAGAGTCCCATCTCGAAACGCTCCATCAATACTCACTCCTCAGTGATTTGCTGGACAGTAACGGAATCGTCGATGAAGCCGTCATGCAAAAGCTCCGTCTCAATGTCCGTTCTTTACTGGAGAACACCCAAGAAGACGCCGCTCTCCTGCAGCTCTGTCGCGAAATCATCTTCCATGACAACATGAAGGCTTTCGGACTTCACCAGCTTATCTTGTTGTACCTCGACTGGCAGAAGAATAACGAAGAGCAAGATCCTAATTCTTAATTTTTAATTTTTAATATTGTTCGTGCCCTCCCTCACCTCATGGCTTCCCACCACCCGCAAGGAAATGGAACTGCGCGGCTGGACACAGGCTGATGTCATACTCTTCAGCGGTGATGCCTATGTGGACCATCCCTCTTTTGGTGCAGCCGTTGTTGGTCGTCTGCTGGAAGCCGAGGGCCTTCGCGTGGCAATCGTTCCCCAGCCCTCGTGGCATGGCGACCTGCGCGACTTCAAGCGTTTAGGGCGTCCGCGGCTTTGGTTCGGCATTGCTCCAGGGTGTATGGATTCGATGGTGAACAAATACACCGCTGCCCGCCGCTTGCGCAGTGAGGATGCCTATTCTCCCGATGGACGGCACGACATGCGCCCCGAATACCCCACGATAGTCTATTCCCGCATCCTTCGCCAACTCTATCCCGATGTACCCATTGTACTCGGAGGCATCGAGGCGAGTATGCGCCGCCTGACGCATTACGACTATTGGCAAGACAAGTTTTTGCCCAGCGTACTCATTCCCTCGCAAGCCGATATGATTACCTACGGAATGGGCGAGAAGACAAACATCGAACTTTCCCGTCGTCTTCTGGCACTGATAGAGGAGTATGACCCGACACTTTCCTACGACGAGAACGGTGAAGCCTGTATTGGGCGCGAGGCTTTCCGTCAGGCACTTCTCGGCGAGGATCAAATGTTGCAGAGCGTTGCTGTTTACGATGCTGTGCCTGGTGGTGTGGGAGAGAACGACATCCTGCTCCATAGTCACGAAGACTGCCTGAAAGACCCGAAGAAACAGGCGGAGAACTTCCGTCATATCGAGGAGGAGAGCAATAAACTCCATGCCAGTCGCCTCATACAACCCACCGAAGGGAAATATGTAGTCGTGACTCCGCCTTATCCGCCACTTACTACGGCTGAACTCGACCATAGTTTCGACCTGCCCTATACCCGTTTGCCACATCCTAAATACAAGGGGAAGCGCATACCCGCCTATGAAATGATAAAGTTCTCGGTCAATCTCCATCGCGGATGCTTCGGCGGTTGTGCTTTTTGTACCATCTCCGCCCATCAGGGGAAGTTTATTGTGAGCCGTTCCAAGGAAAGTATTCTCCGCGAGATTCGTCAGGTGACCCGTATGCCCGACTTCCGAGGCTACATCAGCGACCTCGGTGGTCCTTCAGCCAATATGTACCAGATGAGCGGTCGCGACAAAGCCCTGTGCGACAAGTGTCGGCGTCCGTCGTGCATCCATCCCCGTGTGTGTCCTAACCTCAATGCCGACCATCGTCCCCTGCTCGAAGTCTATCGTGCCGTAGATGCCCTGCCTGGCATCAAGAAGAGTTTCATTGGCAGTGGTGTCCGCTACGACCTTCTCCTGCACGACTACGGCAACGAAGCCTTGAACAAGGCGGCACGCGACTATACTGAGGAACTGATTACGCGCCATGTCAGCGGTCGTCTGAAGGTTGCGCCCGAACATACCGAGGACCATGTCCTGCAACTGATGCGCAAGCCTTCTTTTACTCAGTTCTATCGGTTTAAGGACATTTTCGACCGCATCTGTCAGCGTCGGGGGCTCCGTCAGCAAATCGTCCCTTATTTCATCAGCAGTCATCCTGGATGCCGCGAACAGGACATGGCTCGTCTGGCGGAACAGGTGCGTCACCTCGGGCTTCATCTCGAACAGGTGCAGGACTTCACTCCAACTCCCATGACCGTATCTACCGAGACATGGGCAACAGGTTACCATCCCTATACGCTACAGCCTGTTTATTCCGCCAGAAAGCCCGAAGAGAAGCAACGCCAGCGCCAGTATTTCTTCTGGGATAGGTAGTGTGCATCTCGTTGCAATAGTATTGCGAGCATCGGAAGAATACTATTGCGAGGTGTCGTGCAATACTATTCTTTTTGGCACATCTTTATTTTCACTGCTCCAAACTTGCATTTTTTCTCGCTTCATCGTATCTTTGTAGGGTTGAACCATCCAATAGGAAGGATATGAACGAAGATATATTCGGACACGACACGCTGGAGTTCGTGACGGTGAGCATAGAGTATTGTGCTTTTCTCGAAAAGTCGCAGGGTCGCCCTCGGGAGGATTTCGTGGGGACGATGCTGAAGTTGCTGCCGCTGCTGTATGTCAAGGCACAACTGCTGCCGAAGATAGACAGCAATGGAGATTTTCTGCCACAGGGAAAGGTGACGGAGGACGACTACAACTGGATTCGCCGAGTTGTGTATGATATTCTGGGCAACGATGACCAGTATCTGGATGTAGCGTACGAGGACGAGATGGAAACCGACGAGACGGTATGGAAGTCGGTGTCGGAACATCTGGCAGACATCTACCAGTCGGTGCGCAACTTCCTTGCCGTGTACCAAGACGGTGTGGAGGATTGCATGCGCGATGCTTTGTGGCAGGTGGAGGACAACTTCGAACTGTATTGGGGTGAGGCTCTGGTGGATGCCCTGAAACGCCTGCACAGGATTAGGGTGAGAATTGAAGATTGAGGATTTTGAAAGTTCTTTGGAATAAATACGATAAGAAGAAGGTAGCCGACTTGCCTCGTGTGCAGTTCGAGGGACGGATATTCATCGTGCAGACGGAAGCAGAGGCGGACAAGGCTGTCAAGTACTTGCTTTCGCAGTCCCTGTTGGGCTTCGATACCGAGTCGCGCCCATCATTCCGCGTCGGAGAGGTTCATCCCGTGGCACTATTGCAGGTAGCAACGCACGACACCTGTTTCCTGTTCCGCCTGAACCGCATAGACATGCCCAAATCGGTGCTGCAACTGCTGGGCGACAAGAAGGTGAAGAAGGTGGCGCTGTCGTGGCACGACGATATACAGCGGCTGCAACAGCGCAAGAAGTTCAAGGTGGGTGAGTTCTTCGACCTGCAAAGTCATGTCGGCGAACTGGGTATTGAGGACATGGGATTGCAGAAACTCTATGCCAATGTGTTCGGCGAGAAGATATCGAAAGGCAAGCAACTGTCGAACTGGGAAGCCGATGTGCTGACCGAATCCCAGATGCGCTATGCAGCCACGGATGCATGGGCATGCGTGCGGCTCTACGAAGAACTGGAACGACTGAAACAGACACAGGACTATATACTGAAAGAGGCGGAACCAAAGCCAGAAGTGCAACAGGAAGTATGATGAACTTATATCTGAATAAAGGCAAGGAAGAAAGCCTACGCCGTTTCCATCCCTGGGTATTCTCGGGAGCGGTGAACCATATAGAAGGCAAGCCGACGGAAGGCGACCTCGTGCGTGTGCTGACGGCTCAAGGCGATTTCGTAGCCGTCGGTCACTGGCAGATAGGAAGTATCGCGGTGCGTGTGCTTTCGTTTGAGGAAGAAAGCATCGACAAGGCTTTCTGGGTGAAACGACTGCAGGTGGCATACGACATGAGACGAGCTGTCGGCGTGGCAGACCGCAAGGACAACGACATCTATCGACTCGTGCATGGCGAGGGCGACAACCTGCCTGGACTGATTGTGGATATGTACGGAGCAACGGCTGTCATGCAGGCGCATAGCGTAGGTATGCATGTCTGCCGTATGGAAATAGCCGAAGCGCTGAAGGAAGTGCTTGGCGATGCATTGCAGAACATCTATTATAAGAGCGAAACGACACTCCCGTTCAAAGCTGAACTGGGGCAGGAAAACGGCTTCATCATGGGTTCCACACCCGACAATGTCGCTACGGAAAACGGACTCCGTTTCTACATCGACTGGCTAAAGGGACAGAAAACAGGATTCTTTGTGGACCAAAGAGATAGCCGAAGTCTGTTGGAGCAATACTCGAAAGACAGAAAGGTGCTCAATATGTTCTGCTATACGGGTGGATTCAGTGTATATGCCATGCGTGGTGGTGCCCAATTGGTACATTCGGTGGACAGCAGCCAGAAGGCTGTGGATTTGGTGAACGAGAACATCCGATTGAACTTCCCCAACGATAATCGCCACGAAGCATTTGCTGAGGATGCCTTCAAGTTCCTCGACTCCATCACGATTCCCTATGACCTCGTCATACTCGACCCACCAGCCTTTGCCAAGCATCGCGACGCCATACGCCACGCGATAAAGGGATATACAAAACTGAATGCCAAGGCAATGGAGAAGATACAGTCGGGCGGTATATTGTTCACCTTCTCGTGCTCGCAAGCCATTACGAAGGAACAGTTCCGCATGGCGGTGTTCACTGCGGCAGCCATCACAGGGCGCAAAGTCCGTATCCTACACCAGTTGCACCAGCCTGCCGACCATCCCATCAACATCTACCATCCCGAAGGGGAATACCTCAAGGGCTTAGTGCTGTATGTAGAATAGAAGCCTCACCCCCAACCCCTCTCCAAAAGGCGAGGGGAGTAGATTGCTTAAATTGTAAATTGTTAAATCGTCAAATTGTAATTTGCCATGATGAACATAAAACTTCGTCTTACCGCTCTTAACTTTCTGGAGTTTGCCGTCTGGGGCGCCTATCTGACCTCGATGGGTACATACCTTGCCAGTGTGGGTCTGGGTTCCCACATCGGTTGGTTCTATTCGGTGCAGGGCATCGTCAGCATCTTCATGCCTGCATTGATGGGCATTCTGGCAGACAGATGGATGGAAGGTCAGCGTGTATTGAGCCTTTGCCATACATTGGCAGGCGCGTTTATGATTATGGCTTCGCTCTATGCCTATCAGGCAGGCGATGCGGTGAATTTCGGCACGCTCTTCACGCTATACACTCTTTCCGTAGCCTTTTTCATGCCGACCATTGCCCTGAGTTATTCGGTTGCCTATTCGGCATTGGAGAAGACGGGACAAGACCCGATGAAGGCTTTTCCGCCCATTCGTGTATGGGGTACGGTAGGTTTCATCGTTACAATGTGGGTAGTGGACCTTTCAGGACTGCAGCCCACACCAGGACAGTGGCTTGTCAGTGGCGGTTTGAGCCTCGTCATGGCGGCTTATTCCCTGACGATGCCGCGTATGGAAATCAAGAAGGACAGCAGTCAGCAGAAGACTTTGTTCGAGGCACTTGGCTTGAATGCTTTCCGCCTGTTCTTGAATCCCCGTATGGCGATGTTCTTCGTGTTTGCCATGCTTCTGGGCTTCTGTCTGCAGATATCCAACGGCTACGCCAATCCCTTCATCACGAGTTTCGGCGGTATCGAGGAGTATCAGTCAACCTTTGGTGTGCAGCATGCCAACATCCTGATATCCCTGTCGCAAGTGAGCGAAACGCTTTGCATCTTGCTCATTCCCTTCTTCCTGTCGCGTTTCGGCATCAAGAAGGTTGTGCTCATCGCCTTGTTGGGCTGGGTGCTGCGATTCGGCTTCTTCGGTCTCGGTAACCCTGGTAGCGGTGTGTGGCTGTTCCTCCTCTCGATGATAGTCTATGGTGTTGCCTTCGATTTCTTTAATATATCAGGCTCGCTGTTCGTGAATAAGGAGACTGACGACAGCATCCGCAGTAGTGCACAAGGCTTGTTCATGATGATGACCAATGGTCTCGGTGCCTTTGTCGGTACGCTGGTAGCACAGTCCGTCATCAACCACTATGTATTCTTTCCCCAGAAGGCAGGTGCTTCGGGTCAGGAAGTCATTGCGGGTTGGCAAACCTGTTGGTATATCTTTGCTGCCTATGCCTTTGTAGTGGCTGTGCTGTTCGCGATATTCTTCAGGTATAAGCACGAGCCAGTTAAAAATTAAATTAACCATGAAGGAAGAACGCTACTTTTACCAACCAGACATTGCACAGGGTGAACTCACGAAAGAAGACACCCAACATGCCGTTCGTGTGCTTCGCATGGGAGCGGGCGACGAACTGTATTTGATGGATGGCAAGGGCGCGTTCTATCGGGCGGAGATTACTGCCGCATCGAATCATCGTTGTGCCTACCGAGTGCTGGAGACTTTGCCGCAGGAAAAGACTTGGAAGGGTCATCTGCATATTGCGATGGCACCCACGAAGTTGAACGACAGAACCGAGTGGATGGTGGAGAAGGCAACGGAGATAGGCATCGATGAGTTTTCGTTCCTCGATTGCCAGTTTTCCGAACGCAGGACACTGAAAGTGGAACGCTTGGAGAAAATAGTGGTCTCCGCCATGAAGCAGAGTCGCAAGGCTTGGAAGCCTGTGGTGAACGAGATGCAGGACTTCAAGTCGTTTGTCAAGGCGGAGCGCAGTGGGGCGAAGTTCATCTGTCATTGTTATGAGTGTGGAGAGAAACCGTATCTGCTGGATGTTCTCCCCGAAGGCGATGCCACGGTGCTGATAGGTCCCGAGGGCGATTTCTCTATAGATGAAGTCCATTTGGCAGAAGCAAACGGTTATGTCTCCGTGTCGCTGGGCAAAAGCCGATTGCGTACCGAAACGGCAGCCCTTGTTGCTGTTCACCTGATGCAAGTGAAATGTAAAATATAAAATATGAAGAGTCAAATGAAAAAGTATGGTATTCTTGGTGCTGTTGCGGCAGTTGTAGTTGCTGCTTTGGCTGGTTGGTGCATATTCCGCGGCAGTGGTGATAGCATGGCTTCGTCCCTCCCGAAGGATGTGTCGATGGTTGCCCGTATCGACCTGAAGGGCATGGTGCTGGACTATGGTCTGAGTTTGGAGGAAGCAAAGGAACTGCTCTTCTCGAAGGGCGACCGTAAGGAAACGGGCTTAGACCTGTTTACTCCCGCCTTTGCATTTGCTTCCGACGGTTATCTGGGGCTGATTGTTGCCGTGGATGATGCCGAGAAGTTGGAGACTTACCTGCGCGAAGACGAGGGTATCGGGAATATTGAGGAACAGCGCGGACTGAAGTGGGGCGTGCTCGGTGGAAATGTGCTCATGGGCTTCTCTGACGACCGCCTGATGATTATGGGACCTGCCGTGGGGCATGAACTCGACGAGTTGCGCAACATCGTTGCGACCTGCCTGAAACAAAGTGCTTCCAACAGCGGAAAGAAGAGCCGCCTGTATAAACTGATGAACAAGCGTTCGGAGCCCGTCAGCCTTGCCATGAACACCACTGTAGTGCCCGAGGAGGTACTGAACTCCGTTCCTGCAGTGCTGAAGAAGGTGAATCTGAACGCCATTGACCTCGTGGCTGGATTGCGCGTGAAGAAGGAGAAGATAACGCTTGGCGCCACCCTGGAAACAGAGGACGAGCGCGTAAAGGAGGCTTTGGAGGATATCGACGATGTACTGCAGCCGATTGACGGTGCGCTATTGAGGTCCACGCCGAAGGATGCCCCCATCCATCTGGCAATGGGTTTGGACGGCGACGACCTGCTGGAGTTCCTGCGCAAGGACCAGTCCATACGCACGGGACTGCTGATGATTAACGCCCTGCTTGATATGGATATGATAATGAAGAGCATCGACGGCGATGTTTCCCTGTCTATGTCGTCGCCGACAACTGTCGGTCGTGTCGGCGAAGTCGCCCAGGATTATTTCCTCTTCCAAGCCGAACTGGACGACGACAAGTTCATGAAGAACATCACGAGTTGGAACGACGATGTGGCACGCGACCTAGGAGTCAGTTTCTATGCCAAGGATGCTCGCAACGGCATCTGCAAGGCAAACGACATAGAGATTTTCTTCGCTACGCCCGAGGGCAAGCAGTTGAAGATTTCTAATGGTGAATGGCTACTGGGACAAAAGGAAAACGGACAGTGGGATATGGCGAAGGGCAACCGCATCTTCCTCGCCATCAACCCCAAGGAACTGAACACCATGGGCTTCTTCGGTGTGTATGTCCCGTTGGCAGCCTTCTTCGATGCTATCACGATAGCCATGCCCAGCATCAGCGAGATGAAGGTGGAATTTCAGATGAGCGAGGGCACCGACCTGCTACGCGAACTCAACATCATCGACTGATGGACAAGATACGCTTAGAATACACTTTTCCCGAGGTCTTTGCCCGTCGTAGCGACCTGTCGAGCGAGGTCTGGAAGCAGGATATCACCCTCGAGCGCGGTAACCACTATCTGATAGAGGCAAGTAGCGGAACGGGCAAGTCCTCGCTGTGTAGTTTCATCTATGGCTATCGGCATGATTATCAGGGCATTATCTCCTTCGACGGCGAGAACATCCGCAACTATGGCGTGCGCCAGTGGACACGCCTCCGTCAGCGCCATCTCTCCCTGATGTGGCAGGAATTGCGCCTGTTTCCCGAACTGACGGCACTGGAGAATGTGCAGATAAAGAATCGCCTGACGGGCTTCAAGTCGAAGAAGCAGATACTAGCGTGGTTCGATGCACTGGGCATTGGCGACAAAGTCGATAGTCGGGTGGGGCAGATGAGTTTCGGACAGCAGCAGCGCGTGGCAATGATTCGTGCCCTGGCGCAGCCCTTCGACTTCCTGTTTCTCGACGAACCCATCTCGCACCTCGACGAGCAGAACTCGCAGGCAATGTCCGACCTGATGATTGAGGAATCCGTCCGACAAGGCGCAGCCATCGTCATCACCTCCATCGGCAAGCACATGCAACTGCACTACGACCAGATATTAAAGTTGTAATGGTTTAATGGTTCAAGAGTTCAAAGATTAAAGATTAAAGATTAAAGTTTTTTAGAAAAGACATCCCCAATAACAGTGTCGGCTGTCGGTATTTTGAATTTTACATTTTGAATTTTACAAAATATGCTTCTCCTCTGGAAACTTCTCCGTCATCATATCAGCGCAGCGCAGTTGCTGGCGTTCTTCTGCGCCAACCTTGTCGGCATGCTCATCGTCCTGCTGGCACTCCAGTTCTACCGCGATGTAAAGCCCATGTTTACGGGCGACGACGGCTTGATTAGCAACGACTACCTCATTTTTTCCAAGTGCATTTCCACCGTGGGGCTTGGCACGACGACCTTCTCTTCGGGAGAGATTGCCGACATCGAGAGTCAGCCCTTCACCAAGCGCGTCGGAGCCTTCACCGCCAGCCAGTACAAGGTAGCTTGTTCCGCAGGCATCGGTGGCGTGGCAAATTTCGGCACGGAGATGTACTTTGAGTCGGTGCCCGACCATTTCATCGATACCGACCGCAGCCAGTGGCACTTTGCCGAGGGCGATTCCGTCGTTCCCATCGTTCTGCCTCGCAGTTATCTCGCCATCTACAACTTTGGCTTTGCCCAGAGCCGTTCGCTGCCCAAGATTTCCGAGGGCATCATCTCGATGATTGACATGACCGTCGTCATGCGCGGTGCAGGTCAGTACGGACGGATGCGTGGCAAGGTCGTTGGCTTCACGAATCGACTCCAGACCATACTCGTGCCCCAGTCGTTCCTCGATTGGAGCAATGCCCTCTATGCGCCCAATGCCGATGCTTCACCCACGCGGCTCATCGTCGAAGTGCGCAATCCTGCCGATGATGCCATTGCGCGCTATGCCAAGCAACATGGGTACGACATCGACGAAGACAAACTTCGGGCGGGGAAGACCACCTATATGTTGAGGATAGTCAGCGGTGTCATCATGTGCGTCGGGCTGCTCATCAGTCTTCTGTCCTTCCTCATCCTCATGCTCAGCATCTATCTGCTCGTGCAGAAGAATGCCACAAAGTTGCAGAACCTGCTGCTCATTGGCTACAGTCCCGCACGGGTCAGTCTGCCGTACCAGTTGCTTACCATTGGCGTGAACCTCCTTGTGCTCGTGCTCGCCGTGTTGTTGCTCATGTGGTTGCGCTCGTTCTACATGGACATGCTGTGGGCGATGTTCCCGACGATGAAGGACACTTCGCTCGTCCCAGCCATCGTCCTCGGCTGTCTGCTCACCATCCTCGTCAGCCTGCTCAATGCCATTGCCATCCGTCGCAAAGTCATGGCGATTTGGAGAGGGTAAAGGTAAACTTCCCTCTTGACCTATCGGACTTCCTCACTCAACCGTTCAACGCGCCCCTCATCTTGCGCCACAATTGTGACGCAAGATGAGGAGAGTTAATGATTGGTCAAAGCGAAG
>JAGCYD010000039.1 GCA_017960985.1 Bacteroidaceae bacterium | reverse complement strand
CCACCGTGCGCAAGGTCATCATCGACAACATTCCCTTCCTGCTTAGCGATACCGTCGGGTTTATCCGCCAACTACATAATGATTTGGTCGATTCCTTCAAGAGAACCCTCGACGAGGTGCGCGAGGCAGCCCTATTGCTTCATGTAGTGGATATATCCCATCCCGATTTCGAGGACCAAATCAAGGTGGTGGAAAAGACTCTTGCCGACTTGGGTTGTGCCGAGAAGCCCTTGATGATAATATTCAACAAGGTGGATGCCTATACTTGGGTAGAGAAGGATGCCGACGACTTGACGGAGGCAACGAAGGAAAATATCTCCTTGCCGGACCTAATGAAGACTTGGATGGCCAAACTAGGTGGCGACTGTATTTTCATTTCCGCCCGAGAGCGTACCAATATCGACGAACTGCGACAGGTCTTGTATGGTCGTGTACGCGAATTGCATGTACAGAAATATCCCTACAACGATTTTCTGTTTGCTCATTACGAAGAGGATACGGCAGATTGACCGTATCCTCTTTTTTATTATTCCTCGCGCGCGTAATATATAATAGGAATAGGTGAGGAATTTGACGAAAAGAATCAAAATGTATAAAATATAGGGGCTCAATTATACATTTGTCAATTATTTTGTGTACTTTTGCACCCGAAAACCTAAAATTAGTGACAATATGAACAAAATCAGAGTAGCCATCGTTGGATATGGCAATATCGGAAAATACACATTGCAAGCCCTTCAGGCTGCACCCGATATGGAGATTGCAGGTGTTGTACGCCGCAATGGCGCTGAAAACCGCCCCGCAGAACTGGCAGACTATGCCGTAGTAAAGAATATCGACGAATTGGGTAAGGTGGATGTGGCCATACTGGCAACACCGACCCGAAGCGTGGAGGTCTATGCCAAGGAATTTCTGGCTAAAGGCATCAACACGGTGGACTCGTTCGACATTCATACGAAGATTGTGGATTTGCGCCGTTCATTGAATAAGGCTGCCAAGGCAGGTAATGCCGTGAGCATTATCTCGGCAGGATGGGATCCAGGTTCGGATAGCGTTGTGCGTACTTTGATGGAAAGTCTTGCTCCCAAGGGAATCTCCTATACCAATTTCGGTCCGGGTCGTTCTATGGGACATAGTGTAGCCGTGCGTGCTATCGACGGTGTGCGCGATGCTTTGAGTGTGACGATTCCCCTCGGAACGGGCATTCACCGCCGTATGGTGTATGTGGAACTGGAGGAAGGAGCCGACTTTGCAACAGTGGAGAAGGCCATCAAGGCTGACCCTTACTTCGTGAACGACGAGACGCATGTGAGTCAGGTACCCTCGGTTGCCGACATTAACGATGTGGGTCATGGCGTGAACCTTGTGCGTAAGGGTGTTAGCGGTACAACCCACAACCAGTTGTTCGAGTTCAACATGAAGATAAACAATCCTGCCCTGACGGCTCAGGTTTTGGTGAATGTGGCTCGTGCCTCGATGAAGCAGCAGCCTGGTTGCTACACGATGATAGAAATTCCCGTTATCGACTATCTGCCCGGTGACCGTGAGGAAATCATCCGTCACCTCGTATAGTTTTATCATAGAAAGAACATAGAGATGCTGGTGCGGTGGACTTAGGTCTATCGCACCAGTTCTTTACAGATACGGTCCTGAAACTGCCGTGAGTCATAGACGGGACTATTCTCGTTAATGATGGCAAAAGCATACCAACGGCCGTCGCTTCCCTGTGCATACCCTGCAAGCGACGACAGTCCAATGGTGGTAAGGGTACCCGTCTTTACGAAAACCTTATTGCGGAATATAGGTTCTGACATGCGGAAGAGCAATGAACCCCGACGAACAGGGTTGGCTGGTACTGCCAGAGCCTCATCGAGTAGTACCTGTCGCATATCCTCGTGGTGCCATGCATATTCGAGCAAAGCAACTAAGAAATCGGCAGTCATCCGGTTGTCGGGCGACAAACCGCTGCCATCGTTTATCACGAAACCTGTTGTGGTGTGGGGCTCTGCAGCAAGTCCTTCCTGTAGAAAGTTCTTTAGGCGTGAAGGTGTCTTGTCCGTATGGGGTATGATACGGTCGAAAGCATGGTCGATATGGTAGCAAAGGGCATCTGCCTTGATATTGCTACTGAAGATAAGCATCGGAGCAAGGACCTCGGTCAGGGGTGTGCTATGTTGATAAATGGTACGCCCCTCGGCGTATAGTCGGTTCAAACCCATGCGGTAGAGGGTAGCATCCTCTTTGGGGTCGAGTCCTTGAAGATAGGGGGCTGCCAGAAGAAAATTGCGGTGCAGGGTGATGCCCTTGCCTTGCAACAGAGTTTGCAGGTCGTGTTCGATGCGCTTACGCCCTTTCAACAAGATGGGTAACCGATTGTAGGGGATGTCCCAAGTGGCAGCGGTGGGATGTGCCCGAAGGGTGTCCTCGCGTAATAGGTCAAGTACGATGTCCCCTTCGATATGTTCGATGCCTTGTGACTTCAATGCACTGACCATCGGTTCGAGGCTCTCCACCATCGGGTCATCGTCACATTGTATCAGTACCGTGCCGTAGAGTGTACCACCTGTTATTTCGCCACATAACCTGACCTCTTCGACGAAACGGTGCTTCACTCCGAGATATTCCATCGCGGCAACTGCCGTGAGCAGTTTCATGCACGAGGCTGGTGGAGCCAGTCGGTCAGCATGGCGGCGGTATATCGGAGTCTTTGTGGCGAGGTCATAGACATGGATGGCGATTTGACTGGTATCAAGGAAGTGTGGCGTACAAAAGACCTTGTCGAGGCGGTTGTATAGTTCCATGAAGTCGTGTTCCCCAACAACCTCATTTTCTGCAGTCCTTCTCTCCCGTTCTACACTGCATCGCTGTACACACAGTCCGATGGCGAAGTACAAAACAATAGGCAACACAAGGATAAGGCTACACCCTATCTTCACACTTTTCTTCAGCCTACGCTTCTTCTTTCTTGCCATCTTCTTGACCTATTGGTCTTCCTCACTCGTTTCTCACTTCTCATCCATAACTATGCATTCCCCCCAACAGATAATTTACACCGAAGTAAGTCATCAACAGGGAGAGCATGCCCAAGATGCTATAGATGCGATAGTTTTTTATGGAGCGGAACCACGGCAGACTTTCTTGATGTAGAGGCAGGCTGTAGATGAGCATTGTGATGAGTGCCCAACTCTCCTTAGGGTCCCAACTCCAATAGGTGCCCCACGACACATTTGCCCAAACGGCTCCCAAGAAAATGCCGATGGTCAATAGACATACGGCAGGGCGCAAGACTTCCCTACGAACGATGCTTACCACCAGTAGGATATAGCCAAGCATGATGGCGCCAACATGAACAACGAGGAAAGGTGAACGCAGTACGGGAACCAGAGGACTACGGCTGATAGCGATTACCATATACGATGACATTGCCGTTCCGCAAATAGTCAGAAGCAGAGTCGGTAGCCACCCGTTTCCTGTTTCCCGTTTCTCGTTTTTCCTCTTCTTAATAGAAACCCAAAGCATACCAAAGGCCATGAGCAGGTATCCGGCATAAGTGATACCCGTTCCCCAGGGGTCGTAACTGACGGTGAATACACTTCCTTGTTCGTCATCGTCGAATGAAGTCTGGTAAATGCGGTATCCCTTTGCGCGCCCTATCTTGTTCATGGAAATGGTTGTCTCTTGCTGTCCGTCTGGGGTAGAGATGATGACCTCGCTGACATAGTCGGCGGGCGTGATATTGTCGGCATCATATAGTATCCGGAAATCGCGCAGGGCCAGATAGAACGGCAATGTTGCTGGCTTGATGTAAACGCCATGCTCATTCTTCATCCAGAAAGTACAGGTGGCTTCACCCTCGCGGAGGTGCGTCATTCCGCTACGGCTACTGATGTGGGTAACAAATGCCCCAGCCAGCATAATCAGGAAACTCAGATGTAGCACAAACAGAGATGGCCGCTTCCATAGCCTTTTCTTATATATGACCCAACACCCCGATATGGCAATCAATCCCCAGAGGGCGACGAACCACCACGCTCCGTACATTTTCTGATGGACGAAGTTTGTGCCATAGGTGGATTCAACGAAAGTGGCCGCGGCAATAACAACCACGGCCAGCAAAAGGAGTATAAATGGTATCTTAGAAACGACGGAACTTCTCATTCTTATTGTCTTTCACAGCCACGCATTCCATTTCTATTAGCCATGTGGGGCGGCAGACTGGAGCCAAGGTGATGACCGTAGGAATGTCGGGGAAGCGTTCGCGGAACATCTCACTCACGACATCGTAGTCGCCAATATCACGCAGATAGACAACCAAGTGCATGACATCTCCAAATCCCATTCCGCCCTCTTTCAGCAGGGCATCCACATTCTCCCACATGCGTAGGGTCTGCTGACGGATGTCCCCTACATGTACAACCTCACCCTTGTTGTTGATGCTTGCCGTACCTGAAATAAACACATGGTTGCGGTCGCCATATTCCATGTGGGTACCGCGCTCAAAGGTCACACCATATTCATAGGTGGGATTGAGGTGGGTCTTGGCATAAAGGTAGCGTTGTTGGGCAGGGTCGAAACCTGTCAGGGCGTATGTGCCCAGTTGGATGATAGCCTTGGTGTCGGCAGGTCCGCCGCCGATGCCTGTCGAGGCGATGTAATGGGTGTCTTTAGTCAGTCCCTGTTCTGTAAAGTTCTCCCGACGGGCGCGTACCATACCTGCATATTGTGTGTCAACATCGCGCACGAAGAACCAGGTGCGGATGCAGTTGTCGGCCAATGTGGCACCAAAGGACTTCAATATGGCGGTATAATTGGTAAGCAGGTTCTCGGTTTGTTGTGCGCTGTCGCCCTGATTCGAGGTCATGCCCATTCTCCAGAGATGACGATAGCCGTTGTGTTCCACCACGATGGTTCCCTGCTCGTCCTTTACTTCTGCCCCACTGACAAGGTACAGCCAAACGGCTACCTTTGAGCCGTCGAGCGGCTGCTGCTGGATGCACGAAATAGCCACATTGGACTCCTGACGCATCAGCGGCTGTTGGTTGGTACTGTCGGAAAGAAAATATCGTTTCAGGACATATTTTGCCCCTTCAAGTTCCGTCATGTCTGGCAGACGGTCTTCAGCGGCATATATACGACGCAACTGCCCCTCGAAGTTCTCGCAGCGGGCATCAACATGCAGTATGGCATGGTACTCGCCAACTCCGCCCTGTGGACGGAAGGCAGCATACTCAATTGTTACGCCAATGTCTTCTAATCGTATGGTTTTATAATTCATTGCGTGCAAAGATACAATTAAATGAGCGAAAAGCAAAATTTTTGGCTTTTCCGAATGTGAGTATTTTCAATTTTTAATCTTCAAAATTCAATTTATTTATCCACTCGTCTATCAGGCTACGGATTTCGGTAAGGTTATCCTTAAATTGACTGCTCAGTACTTCGGTGTGATTGTAGTGCAGGATGTCCTCGCCTCCTTCGTTGAGTATCTGGTGCAGGAGGGATTGCTCGGCATTTCCGCTTATTACACGGTATTTGTCACTGACTTTTGTACTGGGAACATCCACCAGATTGTTTTGGGCATTTCCTTCTGTCAGGTTCAGATTCGCTGCACTACGACCGTTTCCACCATGACATTGGATACATGCCACATTGAACAGTCCTTGCTGTAGGCAGTTGAATGCGCTTACATCAATAGTCCCCATTTCCATGTGTATGGTATCTCGGGGGCTGGAGTAGTCATCGAGATTTATGCGGGCTATTGTGATAATCCGTTCGCGAAGCCGGTTTGTAATGACCAGTTCAACCGTGGTTATATTGTTACTTAGGTTAGGCAAGACTAGGCTGACATCTGTTCCATCTGGTGTGGAAGGGGAAAGGGAGCGCACGGTTTGGGCATAGTTGTCGCCTGTGGTGAATCCTGCGAGCGAAACTGCATATTTGCTGTCCCACGAATCTACGCCAGACAATGTCCCCGTCAGTTTCACGACATACCCTTTGTCGGAGTAGGCGTAGGAAACCCCTTCAATATCACCCGAATCGCAAGCCTCACAGAGGAAGACGAAAACTATCCCTAATAGGAAGAAGGCTCTTTTCATATCGGTTTAGAAACTGAACTGTAATTGTATCGAGGCCATGTGTGTGCTAATGCCGAGGTCGTCGTTATCGCGGTCAAGTTGTGTCTGGTGTCCGTAACGGCCTGTGAACTGATACATGGCAGAAAGTTTCAGATGAACTTTCGGGATGTAGTAGTTGCAAACGATGGCTGGCATATTCAGGAAACCATCCTTACCCGAACTGTTGCGGTCCATAAAATCGTAGCGCAAGCCTAATTGTAGGGTTGGAACGACGAAATAGCCCAGTTGTCCATAGGCTCCCCAATAGTTGAACTTGTCGTCGATTTTCTGTCGTTTGGTGAAACCGACATGCATCCAGTAGGCTTCTGCTGCCACATACCAACGATTGTAAAGCATCGAAAACTCGGTGCCCAACCGGGCATCGTTTGTACTTTCGCTTTCGCTCTCTACATTCAGTCCGCCACTGACGCCAAAAAGCATGTGCTTGCCACGGAGCATTTTGCTGTTTCCTTGTGTCATGGGCATCTTTCCCCAGGGCATGAAGGTCAGTCGTCCAGCATAGAGTAACGAGGGGATATGCCAGTCGTCGGAGAAGGTTTTGGTGGCACCATTCACTGCCGAGCCACTGCCGTTCCATAGCCCAACCTCATAGCCCGTCAGCCACTGCGTGCCTTTTTTCAGTTTGGCAACACCGTGGAACTCCACACCGATGTCGAAGCCTGTTCCGATTATCGGAGTGACGGCATTCAGCGTATGGGGCATGATACTGGTTGTGGTCAGCGAAGTGGGCAAAATAGGGAAGAGCGTTTCTCCCAGTGTGGTCAGATAGGCATGGGTAAAAGGAGTCTTAAACTTTCCGACACGGAAGCGTGCGGCAGGACTGATACTATAGTCAATCCAGGCTTGTTGCAGGATATTGGCTCCCGTGGCGGCAGCGTTGATGCTCAGGTTGTAGTCAAGGCGACCGAAAGTCTTGCCTGTAAAGCCCAAGATGGCGTATGGTACGGCAAATCCCGAATTGGCGACATTGTCCTGATTGTACGCCTTGTCCAGTCCCTCGTCGTCGTAGTAATTGATTTGCCCGCGTGTTTGCAGAAACAGATAGGGCTTGAATACAAATTTCCCGTTCTTGCTTTGTAGCGTAAAACCACGGTCGTCGGCGATGCCGAGCACACCATTCTCCATATCGATGCTCAGCGAATCTTGTGCCACAGCATGATTAAGCATGAAGAATGAAGCGTTAATAATTAAAAATATGGCTATTCGTTTCATCATAATACAATGAATAAATCGTAGAATTGTTAAGTTGTCAAAGTCATAGGCTTTCCAAGAACTTTAGAAGTGCCGTGCGGTCCTCTTTATGCATTTTGGCAAAGAGATTTCTTGAGGCATAACCTTCGCCGCCGTGCCACATGATGGCTTCAGTCAGGTTCCTTGCCCGTCCGTCGTGTAGAAAATAGGTGTGGGCATTTACTTTCTCTTGCAGACCGATGCCCCAAAGTGGCGTGGTGCGCCATTCGTTACCACGGGCCAACCCGCTGACATAGTTGTCGTTCAGTCCTACACCCATAATCTCCGAGCCCATGTCGTGCAGCAGGTAATCGCTGTAGGGATGTATGGTCTGGTTGCCCAGCCAGGGCAGTTCTGTCCCGTTGAGCAGTTTGGCTCCACGGGGGCGTGTGTGTAGCGTGGTGACATGACACAGGTGGCACTTGGCCTCGTAGAACTTTTGTTCGCCCATAGCGATGTATTCGCGTTCCGTCATGTTTCGTCCCTTATAAGTTACTTGGGTTGTGTTGGAGCCTAACCGTCGTGCCGGTACACCCAGTCCATGAAGATAATAGTCCACATCCTCCATCTCCTCGGTCGTGATTTCGAGTTTATCATAAAGCAATCCCATCATCGAACCTTCCAGCATCTGACTTTGTCCTTCGCAAATCTCCTCGGGATAGCGACTGTTGGTTACTCCTATGTCGCTGGAGAAACCCAGTTCGACAGTCAAGTCGGCATGTTGCGCTTTGTTGCCCGACAGTCCGAGTTGCAAAACACCCCGTTCGGTGATATAGTTGCAACGCCCCGAGATGCCATATTCAGGATAGTTGCTCTTTGCAGCCAGTGCCTCAATCTCGGCGTGGTCGAGTGCCATCATCTGTCCCATACCCACATGTCGCAGGGGGATGCGAACGGTGCAGAAGAGTTCGTCGGGGTTGATGTGGTCGTTGGTGTTTCCGTAATTGGCATACCAGTCGGTGATGGTGTATTCTGGATATACCAGTTCGTAGGTTTCACCGTCGGGGAAGCGGAACTGCTGACTATGCCAGCGACATTCCAGTTTACCTTCTGCCGTTACGCCCATGATACTCTGGTCGTGAATAACACGGCCGTAGTTCTGGAAGAAAGCACCGTTTTTGCGGGTGACATATACCAGCATCGAAGAGAAACCGTAGGTTCCACTGCCATAAATGGGAGTACCGTCGGGGTCGGTATCCGTCTGTGTCCAAAGAGCAGGCTTGGTGCGTCCAGCATTTCGATGGCACGAACCGCACGAATAACCCGCATAGACAGGACCAAGTCCATTGCCTGAGTTCATGGGGTTGTCATAAAGACGGTCGCCATGTGTAAAGCGTATGGAGTTGGCTGGAATGTTTGCCACCCAGTCGGCATCGGTATCGTAAGCATAACTGGAATTCTTGAAGATGGTAGAGGTGCCGGCAGACAAGGTATAGCCGTCGGGTACTTCCATCTCCTGAATATTCATAACGCCATTGTCCTCACAGCCCGTCAGGGCCATGAGAACAACGCACCATAATATATATAAAAGAAATTTGTTGCTTCGTTTATTTGATAGTCTCGTCGTCATAGGTTCGTGCCTTGCCGTTCTCGAAGAGGAGGAATTCAAGGGTATGGAAACCGCGCACATTTTGCACAGCGGCAATATCCTCGTTGTCCTCGTCGTATTCTCCTTCCCACTGAATCAGGTCGTTGAGATTCTTGCTTGCCATGGTCTTTTTAATCGCATCCACATCCAAGGGCCAGGAATCCATATTGGGGTCAAGACCCAGGTCGGCAACAGGGCCAAAAAGGAATGCCTCGCTGGTTTCCCAAGGTTCGCGTGCTTCAATCCACAGGTTGGCAGCGGCTTTGAAATTCTCCGTGCTTGGATTGTTGTATAAAGTATTGATGGCAGTCTTTAAGTTCGCAGTTTTGGACACAAGGTCTGTATAAGTCGGCAGGACAACATTATCTACATAGTTTTGTACGATAAGTTCGAGTTCGGTATTCCCGGCATTCTCGTTAATGAAAGCCGTGAGGTCATTTTCCAACACATTGACCAATTCTCCACAAGCGGTCATAGCCGATAGCACAGTCGCGTTGCCGATATGGCTGCGGAAGGGAGCGGTCATGCCAGACTTGATGGCATTGTAGGCAGCATTGATCTTAGCCTTGACATTATTGTAGAGAACCGTGTTCTTTGTCTGAGTGAAGGCAGCCAGTGAATGTTCCGCTTCACTACCGTTGCGTGTTCCGTTGAAGGCATTGCGGATGGAGAGGATGTTGTTTGAATAGTCGTCGATGGAGTGCCAACTATACCAGGACTCGACGGCATAAACGGCCTCGGTGTATTTCCCGCTTTCCCAAAGGCTACGCGGTTCTCCGATTTTGGCGGTACCGACTTCGCTGGCAATGTCGATGCAACCATCTACAATCTGCTGAACACAGTCGGCAGCATTCAGGTAAGGTGTTTTATTATGATTCTTAAAGGTTTTCGAGAAGGGCTCGCCATTATAGTCCTCAGCCCATGCCTTGTTCAGGTCGTTAGCATCCTTGGCCAGCAGATTGGCTACGGCCATGGCATATTTGGTCCACACCTCAATGTTGTCTGCTGTCACACGGATGTTGTTTTCGTTGATACTCACTTCGCCCGTACCTTCGGGTACATACTTGCTGTCTTCTTCACTGCAGGCGATGAAGCCCAGACTCGCAGCCAAAAGGCCTACGATAAATAGATGTCTTTTCATTGCTATATTTATTAGTTTGTTTGTTGTTTCTTTTTCCCTTTTATGATGCTGACCGAGCGGTTGTCACTATAGAACCAGCCCGTGAAGGCTACCCCGAGTGCAAATTCATTCTCGTTATTATAGTGACCTCCTCCAATGCGTCGTTTGGTGTAGTCGGCCTTGATGACCAGATAGGGCAAAGGACGATAGTTAAGGCCTGCCACCCACATAGAGGTCTTTAGTCGGTTATCGGCGTTCTTGGTGTTGTACTGACTGACAACGACCTTCTCTTGTGTGTTGTAATATTCGTAGCGGAAGAAGGGTATCAAGTCGGGCATCTTACGGTTCGCCACCATATTCTTCAGTCGAAGTCCGGCTTCACCTCCGTAACTTACGGCATGTTCGGCGATGGGTGCCAGTCGGCTGTAAGGAGATTTGTTGCTTACCTTTGCCCCATCCGAATTATCGAAGCCCAGGCGGTCGCTGTTGCCGATATAACCGCCCATGAAGTTACCGCGGGCTATGAGATATCGGTTCTGGTACTGGATATCCACAGACCAAATGCGTACGGGTATCTTATATAAGGCATAGGTCTGGGGTTTGTCGCTGTTGGCTCCTGCATTGTGACAATAGTAGAACGAGGTTCCGACACATAGTCCGGGTATTCCTTTATAATTCAGGCGCGCGACATACGCGGGCGAAGTGAAGTTGTCCACTTCAAAGAAACCTTGTTTGCCACCCGCTACCCACGAATTGCGGTCGAAGCCATTGGCATTCAGTCCTGCTACGACCATAGCCGTATAATTAAATGAGGCCCACCGACGGCCGAATTGTCCCATGATGGAAAGACCTGTTTCGTGCCAGGTATTGGGAATCATCGAGGTCTCTCCCTCGGGGCGTACAGTACCGAAGAAGGTGATAGGTTCATGATGTTCATTGTTCAGTCCTACGGGCACAATCTGGTGACCGACGCGCACCATGAACGCATTGTTCAGCCGATAGGTCAGATGGAACTGCTCCAAAGCGACCTCACCGCCTTTTTCCACTTCGGTCTCGTATTCACCATTCTCGGTATTCTCCAGTTCATAGGCCGAACCTGTGCCACCACTTTCAAACTCAATCTCCACGCCCAGATTCCAATGCCGGTTGAACTTATAGTCGCCCGCAAGTACAAATCGGGGAATGCTTATGGTATTTCTTTTGATGTCGCTGTTCCCGGTTGTTGTCCCGTTGAAGCGGTTGATTCCATAATTTTTGAATGCGGCCACGACTTCACCATACCCGCCTATGCGGAACTTATTGTAGGAGTCCATCTCGATAGAATCACGATTCCATTGAGCGTAGGCTTCGCCGATAGAAAACTGAGAATTGAATATTGAAAATTGTACTGCGCCAACCAACAATATCAGCGAAAGGAATGTTCTTTTCATCATGCACAAAATTTCACGGTGCAAAGTTACGGGCATCCCATTATTCCTGCAATACACAAAATTGGTGGTTTTGCCAACCCCCCAATGATTTCCAATACTCACTTTTGGTTAGAAAGGTGGAAAGTCGTACCTTTGCAGCAAAGAAAAAGGTATAAAACTATGAGTGGAAGATATCACGGAAGCGACCCGATGAGCGATGTTATCAGCGATGATTATCGCATGTTACAGATGATAACCCGTTTTGGCATTACACTGGGATTTGGCGACAAGACGGTGTCCGAAACCTGTAAGGAGGCAGGTGTGGATACAGACACATTCCTGACGGTCGTCAATTTCCTCAAAGACACCAACCATGCCCACATCAATGAGATGGTGGAACATATCCAGTTACCTTCGCTGCTTCTATATTTACAGAACTCCCACAGTTATTTCATCGACTATCGTCTGCCTGCCATCCGTAGGAAACTTATTCAGGCCATAGATATGCGGAGCCAGATAGCCATGCTCATCGTGAAGTTCTACGATGAATATGCCGCAGAGGTGGGTCGTCACATGCAGTATGAGAATACCTGTGTCCATCCTCATGTAGAGGCATTGCTTCAGGGTCGTCTGCCTCAAGAACGGTTTTCGACAGTCGTAGGGCATCATGAGGGTAGTCATTCCAGTATCGAGAAGAGTCTGACCGAACTGAAAAGCATCATCATCAAATACTACCCCAACGACCAAAATGCCACCTTATTGGGCGATGCACTAATGGATATTTACATGGTGGAGGAAGACTTGCTCAACCATTGTCATCTGGAAGATACGCTTTTTGCGGCATGTGTGCGCCGGTTGGAACTGGATGTTATGGAAAGTGGTGGAGAGCCCGAGTCGATGGTGACGGAATCCGAACCCAATGTTTCTTCTGGCGAAGAACTGAGCGAGCGTGAGCGTGAGGTTATCCGTCTGGTGGCGATGGGATTGTCAAATAAGGAAATTGCCGAACACATGTTTATTGCCGTAAACACCGTAATGACACATCGCCGCAACATTTCCCGCAAACTCGATATACATGCCGCTGCGGGCCTGACCATTTATGCCATTGTAAACGGCATCATCAATGTAGAGGATGTAAAACTCTGACGCTTCCCTTATTCCCTGCGATATTCACATGAATCACACTGGCAGTTGCACGAACCGCAACCGCCGGTGCGGCGTTGTCTGCGATAGTGCCGATAGCCCACGAGACAGGCTACAAACAGTATGACGGCCAGAAGAAGGATGCTTTGCAGGTTCATAGGGCAAGGCTGATGAGGTGAACCATCCAGGCGGCAACCCAGGCAATGGCACATTGCAGCACGACGATGAACAATGCCCATTTACCGCCCAACTCACGACGAATGGTGGCGACGGCAGCCATACAGGGTGTGTAGAGCAGACAGAATACCAGTAGCCCATAGGCTGCGGCAGCGGAGAACAGACTGGTCAGACTGACATCACCCAACAACGCCCCCAGCGTACTGACTACGGTTTCCTTGGCCATGATACCGCTGACGAGGGCGGTTACGATACGCCAGTCTCCAAAGCCCAGAGGTTGGAACAAGGGAGCTGCGAAGCCTGCAATATGTCCCAGCATACTGTCTTGTGGATTCTCCACCATTAGCAGGGTAAAACTAAAGGTTTGTAGGAACCAGATAATCATCGAAGCCAAGAAGATGACGGTAAAGGCACGCTGTAGAAAGTCACGGGCTTTGTCCCAAAGCAGACGCAACACATTGCGGGGCAACGGCATACGATAGTTGGGCAATTCCATAACAAACGGAACGGCCTCGCCGCGGAACAAAGTGCGCTTCATCACAACGGCGGTTAGAATGCCAACCACGATGCCTAACAGATAAAGACTCACCATTACTATTGCTGCATTCTTCGGAAAAAAGGCTGCGGCAAGGAAGGCATAAATGGGAATCTTGGCTGTACACGACATGAAGGGTGTCAGCAGGATGGTCATACGACGGTCGCGTTCACTGGGCAGGGTGCGACTGGCCATGATGCTCGGTACCGAGCAACCGAAGCCGAGTAGCAGGGGCACGATACTGCGCCCGGAAAGGCCGAGTTTACGCAACAGTTTGTCCATGACGAAGGCTATACGAGCCATATACCCCGTATCTTCCAGCATACTGAGGAAGAAGAACAGGCATACGATCAGCGGTAGGAACGACAGAACTGTGCCTACACCGTTGTAAATACCATCGATGACCAGTGAGTGGACAACAGGAGAGATGTCCCATCGTGTCAGTGCTTGGTCGCTGATGTCCGTGAACCACTCAATACCGTCTTCGCAAAGTTCCTGTAACCAGGCACCCAAGGAATTGAAGGTGAGATAGAACACCAGTCCCATGATGGCGATGAAGGCTGGCAGGGCAGTCCATTGTCCTGTCAGTATGCGGTCGATGCGCTGACTGCGTTTGTGCTCGCGGCTTTCTTTGGGCTTCACCACTGCGCGTTGGCACAAGTTCCGGATAAAACTGAAACGCATATCGGCAATGGCAGCCTGACGGTCGAGACCGCGTTCCTCCTCCATCTGTTGCAGGATATGTTCTACGGTCTCGCGTTCGTTCTGGCTCAGCGCCAATGCTTCCTCCACAAATTTGTCACCCTCTACCAGTTTGCAAGCTGCAAAGCGTACGGGAATCTGTGCCCGTTCGGCATGGTCCTCGATGAGGTGCATGAGGGCATGCAGACAGCGGTGTACGGCTCCGCCGTGTTCTTCGGGGGGGCAGAAGTCCTGTCGCTGTGGCCGTTCTTGATAGCGGGCGATATGCAGGGCATGCTCCACCAACTCATCCACACCTTCATTCTTCATGGCCGAAATCGGGATGACGGGAATGCCCAACAGTCTTTCCATTTCGTTGATGCGGATGGCTCCTCCGTTGCCCTTCACTTCGTCCATGAAATTCAGTGCCAAAACCATGGGCAGGTTCAGTTCCATCAACTGCAGGGTCAGGTATAGGTTGCGTTCGATGTTTGTGGCATCGGCGATATTGATGATGGCCGTCGGGTGCTCGTCGAGGATATATCTGCGCGATACAATTTCCTCGTTGGTATAGGGCGACAGACTATAGATACCCGGAAGGTCAATAACCTGTGCCTCGGGGTGTCCCTTGATGGTGCCGAACTTGTGTTCGACCGTTACGCCAGGGAAATTACCCACATGTTGGTTGGCTCCCGTCAGTTGGTTGAATAGTGTGGTCTTTCCACTGTTCTGGTTACCCGCCAACGCAAAGGTCAGACGCGTTGATGCAGGCAACGGCTTGGCATGTGCTTCGGGGGACTCGTCATGGAAACGACCTCCTTCACCCAAACCAGGGTGGGGCGTAAAGAGATTTTCTATATGAGCATCGAACAGGGGTGCCGAGGTGTTGTCGCTTTCCTTGTGCTCCCCTTTACTGATTTCTATCTGTTCGGCATCTGCCAGTCGAAGTGTCAGTTCGTAGCCGTGGATGCGCAACTCCATAGGGTCACCCATCGGAGCAAACTTTATCAAGGTGACTTCAGCACCGGGGATAACCCCCATATCAAGAAAATGCTGGCGTAGGGCACCTTCGCCTCCTACGCTTTCGATGCGTGCCGTTTGACCTATTTGCAGTTCGTTCAGAGTCATTTGATAAAACTTTGCTGGCAAAGTTACGGCTTTTCCCTCGTTCCGTCAATAATCAAAAGTGAGTATTTTACTTGTCATTCCGTTTGTTGCGCGGATGACAAGTAAGTATTTCCTCGCGCAGATGCTGACGGTCGAGGTGTAGGTAGATTTCTGTTGTCGAGATGCTTTCGTGTCCCAGCATCGCCTGTACTCCGCGTAGGTTCGCACCGCGCTCCAGCAAGTGTGTGGCAAAGGAGTGGCGGAAGGTATGTGGGGAGATTTCTTTTTGGATGCCCGCCATGTGGGCATATTGCTTGATGTTGTGGAACACCGTGATGCGACTCAGATGGCGACCGCGTTGGGGGGAGATGAAGACAAAGTCCTCTTCCCCGGGTTTGATGGCAATATTCTGTCGTGTCACAAACCAACGACGCAGTTCATCGATGGCGGTCTGGGAGATGGGGATAAGGCGGTCCTTGTTTCCTTTTCCGCGCACATGAATGTAGCCCTCTTCCAGAAAAAGGTCGGAGAAACGCAGGTTACATAGTTCGGACACGCGCAGTCCGCAACTATACAAGGTTTCTATAATGGCATGGTCGCGTACCCCTTCGTCGCGCGACTGGTCTATCACACTTTCGATACGGTCGATTTCCTCGATGCTCAGCACTTGAGGCAGATATACGCCTCGGTTGGGTGAATCCAGGAGTTCGGTAGGGTCGCTCTTGATTTCCTTCTCGAGCAACAGAAAACGGTAGAACGAGCGAACACCTGCCAGAATGCGGGCAATGGTTTTGGGAGAGATGCCCAAGTCGAGCAACGACCCTGCAAATCGGTCGAGTTGTTCCAGCGTCACCTCACGGAAGTCGATGCCCTGTTCCCCATAGTAGTTAACCAGTTTCTGCAGGTCGCGCAGGTAGGCATCGAGCGTATTGGGAGAGAAGGATTTCTCCAGTCGCAGATATTGCCCGTACCGCCGCAGGATGGCAGGGGGTATCACCCCGTTGTTCGTTATTTCCCGTTTCATCAAAGGCAAAGTTAGTGAATAATTCAGGATTCGTGTCTTTTGATTCACAATAAATTTCTAATTTTGTAGTGCTATGGACTATAAGAAACTGACAGAACAAGTGTGCGCGGTGGCTCGCGAGGCAGGAGAATATCTGCGTCGGGAGCAACATAAACTACGCGAGGAACAAGTCATACAGAAGCGTGCACACGACTATGTGTCGTATGTAGATAAGACCAGCGAGAATATGATAGTCTGTCGCCTACAGGAACTATTGCCCGATGCAGGATTCCTTACGGAGGAGGGGACGGCTGCTTCACTTCCCTCATCATCTTATTATTGGGTTATCGATCCCTTGGACGGCACGACGAACTATGTACACGGATTCAATCCCTTTGCCGTGTCTATTGCCTTGCGTAGCGAATGCGAGATTCTGCTGGGCGTGGTCTATGAAGTTTCGCTCGACGAATGTTTCTATGCCTGGCAGGGCGGTGGAGCCTGGCTCAACGGGAATGCGATTCAGGTCAAGGCCGACCACCAGATAGGACAGGCTATGCTTGGCTTGGAACTGCCCTACGATGTGGAGAACTATACGGCGAAGGGCCAGTCGCTTATCCGACAGTTCTATGGCAGGTGTAGTGGCATACGCATGAATGGCTCTGCGGCTATGGGCATCTGCAATGTGGCCGCTGGCCGTTGGGATGGTTGGGTAGAACGCTACATCAAGCCGTGGGACTTTATGGCTGCCGCCCTCATCGTGATGGAGGCAGGTGGAAAGGTGACAAACTTTGCAGGTAACGAGATGTTTCTCGACGGTGACGACATCGTGGCCTCAAACGGCACGATTCAGCAGGACTTGTTGAAGGCAATCGAAAGCCTCCCCTGACGAATCTCTGCCACGAAACCCTGCTCGCGATAGGGCGTGAGCAACTGGTCTTCCCTTATTCCTTTATGATATAATAGAAGGGCAAGCATTCCCATCGTCATACGGAAGTTTATCTCCACACAGGGATGTACACGCCCGTCTTTCAGTTTCATCATGTCGATACCTACCGGACCGCGATAGTTCAGTTTCCCCAGTTCTTGTTGGTGGTAACAAACAAGGTCTTGTAACAGGCTTTCGGACAAGTCTATCCTTTTCAGCAGACTTTGCTGGTCCTCGACATAGTTACCACCATAGTGTCCTGTATCGTCAGCCTCGAACACACTATAGCCGAGGAACTCGGCACCCTTGTCCGTCACCTGAAACTCCATGGCGAAGTCAAGCACTTTGTCCGCATAGAACGGTTCCGCCACGATGCCGCTCTGTTCGCGGATGATGGCTTCGATGCGTTTCTGGGTGGTAGGGTCTATGGAATCTCTTACAACCATATTGCCCCGTCCCGAACTCGACCACGGAGCCTTGAGGATGAAAGCCTGCGCAGCAGAAGAACTGAAATGCTGTTTCACCTCGTCAATACAGGTGCAAAACTGCGCACGACAGGAGATGATAGAACTTTCTTCCGACAGGAGGAGGGCTTGGTAATAGGCCACCCCAAACTCTCTGCTGGACAGCCGTCGTACTTCTGCCAGCCATTCCTCAGTGGGGAGTTCGCTTTCGGGTACTCCCATGCGCAGATACCTCTGCTTCGTGGCAAGACTCCAGCCCCACGGCCCGTTGTCCCAGAACTGTGCCAGACTTTCCAGGTCGCGCTCCATCTGCTGAATGCGACGGGGAGGATAATACTGGCGCAGGTTGGTGGCCAGTGCCATGTCGTTCGACGGATTGAATAAGGCAGGCAGACTCATAACGGCTACAAAGATAGTGATTCATCGTTATAAAAATATAATTAAACGACAACGAAACTCCGATAACTTGCCAATCTGCTACGAATTCACTACCTTTGTTTTCCGATTATGCGATTATGAGCCGCTTGTTGTTATTATCTTTCTTCCTGTCGCTTGCCATAGCCGTAGAGGGGCAGACCAAACAGGACAGCGTGCCGCAACTCGAGGGCGACACTTTGCGCGAAGTCATCGTGACAAAGGACCGCCGACTGCCTATCTTCGTGCAGCAGCACGAAACGATGCCCAGGGTAAAGACCCTCTCCGAGATTCTGGGACCTGCCCTGGTTGACAAAATCATGCACCCCTTTGCCTTCAAACAGCGCAAGCAGGAACGACACAACAAGAAAGCACGGAAGAAGATGGCCGAGTATTCGCTAATCAAAACGCCCGACGAACTTATCCGTGAGGCTCTGATTCAGGAGGGAATCGACCCCGACAGCCTGCTTCGCGTCAAGAACGGCTTGGCTCCCACCGACAGCCTTCCTGCGAAATAAGTAGGATTCGACAACGGCATTCCGTAAGTGTATTACAGGAACGCATTCCGATTTGTTTTAATACCAAGTCTTAATTATAAGCAAAGAAAAATAAATCTCCCCCGATGCATCAATTGGTAGTCGAGGGAGATTTAACTTATTAAACCCAGTAAGGGGTCTTTACTTCACCAGCACCTTGAGCTTCGCTCGAGCTTCTTCACATTCGGAGAAGTGTGAACAAGTTCACCTTCCCGCTCACTTCTTTCTCCACTTCGTTTATGAAAGCGTCACCCTAACGGGATGCCGAGCGAACCAGCACCTTTTTCCCATTCACGATATATATTCCCTTCTTTAATTTTGAATTTTGCATTTTGAAATTTGAATTGTCCGCAATCCTTCTTCCGTTCAAGTCATATATTGGGTTGTTATTATCGTTATCGTTCCCGTTATCGTTGATTTCCTCTATTGCCGTTACGACAACATCTTCCACCGTGTTGTCCGTATTCATGCTTTCGTTCAGCACCAGTGCCCACTGCGTTTCCGTGTGACCGTTCAGGACAATACCGTCTGTGCCGTCTGTCATCTCCACGCTACCGACAGTCTCAGATAGAGTGAAACTACTACCGTCCGTTGCAGGTACGGCAAACTTCTTCGCTCCGATGTTGTAAAGGAACTTCTTACCGCTCACCTCTACCGCCTGCCAACAATGGTTCGGATTGTCTTCGTTCACGCCTACGGAGGACACCGTGCCAACACAATCGTTCACGGGGTCATATACGGCATAAGTGAAATCCTTAGCGTTCATCAGGGTATAGGCATTCTCTGGTGCTACCTCGTTGCTTTCCATTGCCGTCTCGCGGATATTATGGAACAAATACCAGTAATCATCATAGGCGTAAGCATCCCAACAACCGGCAGGAACATAGAGTGTCGTGTGATAATAGGTCTGTTCGGAAAAGCTCTCATCTCCAACAGTAGGAGGAGTCGGATGCTTAACCATCAAGTTCCTTATAGGGGCACCATAGAATGCATATTCGCCAATGGAGGTTATACTCTCAGGGATAACAACCGATGTCACTTCCTTCCCGTTTATATACAGATGTCGAGCATAATGTAACGGATTACCTTCCCATCCAAAGTCTATCCTGCACAAACTCTCTATGCTGGCAAATTCGGCCTTCGTCAGACCAGTACAGCCACTGTATTTACAGCTCTCTGTATACCAATTAGTTTCGACTTAAATGGTAGAAAAGTGGTTTCGTGGTTTTTACTGAAAGGAAATAAGATGAAGATTTAACATTTTTAACTTCTGTTTAGGTGTCGCGAATTCAACAAGCAAGTGCAAATTACAGTTGCTATCTCTCATGAGACGTTCTTAAGCTTCCTGTAATTCTGCCTGTATCATCCAAAGTATAAGTACCGCTGATGACAAGCCACATGGGGAGGTTTGGCATACTTTGATAATTATGCAGTCCTATAATATTTTTCTCACCAAGCACATACCATATAATTCTCTTGTGATGTCTTGCAAGATAATCCATTAGTGCATCCTTTCTTACTAACAGATTTGTACTCGTTTTTTCTACAGCTCCTTCGTCAAAACAAATCGTCTTGCCCTCTTCATCCATAAACACACCTTCCTTGTCACCATGTTGCATTCCCATACCGTCAAATAATTGCTTCGAGGGTACAAGGCAATAAAAAGCTTCTTCCTTAGAATGGTCTTCTCCTGTCTCCCACAAATAGCCGATACTTGTTACTTCTGCATGACCAATAAACCGATTCGTTTTCCTGTCATATATTTCCTTCTTGGTCAACCCCTCTTCATCATAATACTGATATGCTGGTGACCAATAGTACTCTTGATAGAATACTTCATATCTGTCACTGCATTCTGGCATCCATCTTCCACCAAAATTCTGTTTTGCTGCCCATTCGTAAATCCGAGGAAATTCATCTTCGTCAATGATACAACTTCTTACTTGATACCACAGTTTTTTGTAGATATCATCATCACTGTGGGGCTCAGTCCACGTTGGATAACATTCCAAAGCAAGCCAATTGTCACCTTCTGAGTCCTTCAATTCTATAATCGGCTCAACAGGAGGAATATCATCATCTATGTTCAGCCATTCAGCTATTCCAGGCTCCCAGTTATCATACATTTCTCCATATCTCCAGTAATCATTGCGAGGCTTTGTTCTTTGCAGATTTCCTTCCCTTCGAACTAATGTTGTAGGGTCTATATCACGAACAAAAGGATCCCATGGTCCTTCAAATTTTACGACATGTTCACTCCATATATGTTCTAATTTGGGGAAATTATCTGCTACCCTGGCCAACAGCTCAT
>JAGCYD010000038.1 GCA_017960985.1 Bacteroidaceae bacterium | reverse complement strand
TACAGGTTACGACCTCGACGCTGCCAATGTGGACGGTGTAGGCGGAGTCACCATCGCCGATATCACGGCACTTGTGAACCTCCTGCTTGGGAAATAAACGATAAGAAACAACCTTCAGTCACGAGTGGCGAAAGCCACAAATAGCAAGCGGGCGCACATTGAAATGTGCGCCCGCTTCGTTTTATTTACCCCTGTCAAATCAACACTAATGATTTCAAAAATCAACGATAATGATTTTGCAATTTAATACTAATGATTTCAAGAATCAACGGTATTGATTTTTTGACGAGACAATATTGATTTTTGAGGGGGTAACTACCCCCGTGTCGAGCATACGGCAATAAGTGAAGAATTGCTTATTGCAAATTCAAAAAACATACGGTATTCACCACATGGTGATTGCTGTATGCTCAACATGGGTATAGTTGGTGGGGAATTGAATAGTAATCCAAGAGGCGATGGACTACTAATCTTCAGCCACTCGGAATACTATTGCATGAACCCTCGGAATAGTATGGCCACAAAAAAGCCTCGCACCGCTAATGGCAATGCGAGGCTTTAATCACTAATATCTATAGGTTCAACCCAGGAAACTCAGCAGAATACCAGCAGCAACAGCCGAACCGATGACACCGGCCACATTCGGCCCCATAGCGTGCATGAGCAGGAAGTTGCGCGGGTCGGCTTTCTGTCCCTCGGCCTGACTAACACGGGCAGCCATGGGGACGGCGCTAACACCAGCCGAACCAATCAGCGGGTTAATCTTCTTCTTCAGGAAGAGGTTCATAATCTTTGCCATAATGACGCCGGAGGCAGAACCAATACCGAAGGCCACGATGCCCACAGCCAAGATGCCCAGCGTCTGCCAGTTCATAAACGAAGTAGCCGTAGCCGTAGCGCCGACGGTCAGTCCCAAACAGATGACCACAATATTGTTCAACTCGTTCTGCGCAGCCTTTGACAGGCGCTCTACTACCCCACTCTCCTTCATCAGATTACCCAGCATCAGGCAGCCAATGAGCGTACCTGCGGAGGGAACTACCAAAGAAACGATAATGGCTACGATGATGGGGAACAGAATCTTTTCCTTCTTCGATACCGTGCGCAACTGCTCCATACGAATCATGCGCTCGTTCTTCGTCGTCAGTGCACGCATGATAGGCGGCTGGATGACAGGCACCAGCGCCATATACGAATACGCAGCCACAGCAATGGGACCCAGCAACTCGGGAGCCAACTTCGAAGTCAAGAAGATAGCCGTAGGACCATCGGCACCGCCAATGATGCCAATAGACGCAGCCTGCTCGGGCGTAAAGCCAAAGATAGGCCAGTCAATCTGTGTTACCAAGAAAGTAGCGAAGATACCAATCTGCGCTGCTGCACCCAGCAGCAGACTCTTCGGATTGGCAATCAGCGGACCGAAGTCCGTCATCGCACCCACACCGAGGAATATCAAACATGGATACACTCCGGCCTTTACGCCGATATACAGAATATCCAGCAAACCACCATGCGCCATGATGTACCCATAACTATGATAGTTAGGACTATCGGGATTCAAGAACTCGTTGTTCCACATCTCCGAATCGAACATCCCAACGCCAGGCAAGTTCGTCAGTATCATGCCAAATGCAATAGGCAGCAGCAACAGAGGTTCGTACTCCTTCTTGATGGCCAGATAGAGTAGGAAGCAACCGATGACAAGCATCACCGCATTCTTCCATCCCTCGCCCAAGAAGAAGGCCACAAAGCCCATCTCCTCCAGAAACTTGGATACACCCTCCCCAGCATCAATACCGGCAGCCAACATAGGCGTAGCCACAAGAAGCATTAGGGCTAGGAGGCTAAGGAACTTTATCTTTTTCATTTTAAACTTTGATTTTTGAATTTTGAATTAAGCCCTTTATCCAATCTCAATAAGTGCATCGCCCGACTGAACCTGTGCACCCTGTGCAACAAGGATAGCCTTCACCGTACCGTCAGCCTCAGCAGTAATGTTGTTAGCCATCTTCATGGCCTCCATGACAATGACCGTCTGTCCAGCCTTTACGGCATCGCCTTCCTTCACCTCGATACTGGTAATTGTACCTGGCAGCGGCGCGGTAATTGCACCAGCACCAGCAGAAGCCTTCTTTGGAGCAGCAGCCACGGGCGCTGCAGCAGGAGCGGCAGCAACGGCAGGCCTAATGGGTTGAACCTTGGGAACGGCAGCCACATGTCCGGGTACTTCCACCTCGTATGCCTTGCCATTGACGGTCACCTGAAGTTTGCCACCTTCCTTTTCCTCTACATTGGCCGTGTACTCTGCACCGTCTATCTTAAACTTTAGTTCTTGCATAATTTCAGGACCCACCCCCTGCCCCTCCCTTTAGGGAGGGGTGTAGTTTGTTTTATTATCAAAGGGTTTCTAGGGTCATTCTTTTATTTGTTAATAATTTTAATTATGTAACCTCTCCCCGCCCTTCATGGGAGGGGACGGGGGAGGGTCCGTTTAAAGTCTGTCGTTCAGTTCCTCATGCCACAGCGAATGCTCGTTCACATGGATGGTAAGCACACCGCTTTCCTCGTCATGGCGCCCATTCATATATAGATAGACGGCCATTGCCACGGCGGCTTCATCGGCTGCGGAACCTTCTGATACAGACTTGGGGGCGGCAACAGCAACGGGCTTCACCTTCTTGCCTTGGGCCACGGCACTGAATACCGTCAGCACCAGCACCAGCACCACCAAGATGCTGAATACCACACCGACACTGATACCAGCCATCGTCCAAGCCTGTCCCCAATCAGTTGTTAATAGTATCATATTTAACCTCCCTCTTATCCCTCCCAAGGAGGGACGATTAGATTAGTTTAATGTTTATTGAATAATCATATTTCCTTCCCTTCCCCCTCTTTTGGAGGGGGCTACGGGGAGGTTACAGAGGAATATTTCCGTGCTTCTTGGCAGGATTGTGAAGTTTCTTGTTCTCCAGTTGCGTTAGGGCACGGATGACACGGAATCGCGTATTGCGAGGTTCGATGACATCGTCGATGTAACCATACTTGGCGGCATTGTAAGGATTGGCAAACAAGTTGGTGTATTCGTCCTCCTTCTCCTTGATGAAGGCCTTTGCTTCTTCTTCCTTACCCTCGTCCTTCAGTGCCTTTGCTTCCTTGGCGTAAAGCACGGCAGCAGCACCAGCAGCACCCATAACGGCAATTTCGGCTGATGGCCATGCATAGTTCATATCACCACGCAACTGTTTGCAACTCATTACGATGTGGCTACCACCATAAGACTTACGCAGGGTAACAGTCACCTTGGGCACAGTAGCCTCGCCGTAGGCGTAGAGTAACTTGGCGCCGTGCAGAATGACAGCATTGTACTCCTGACCCGTACCGGGCAGGAAGCCGGGGACATCTACAAGGGTAACGATAGGAATATTGAAGGCGTCGCAGAAGCGGACGAAGCGCGCACCCTTACGGCTCGAATTACTGTCGAGCACGCCAGCCATCACCTGCGGCTGATTGGCCACGATACCAACGCTTTCGCCGTTGAAACGGGCGAAGCCCACGATAAGATTCTTGGCAAAGTTAGGCTGCACCTCGAAGAACTCGCCGTTGTCCACAATACCAGCAATGACCTGATACATATCGTAGGGCTGGTTGGGGTTCTCGGGGATAATCTCATTGAGGAAATCCTCCTTGCGGTCGATGGGGTCGGTGCAGGCCACGCGTGGTGTCTTCTCCAAATTGTTCTGGGGAATGTAACTGAGTAACTGCTTTATCATGGCCATAGCCTCCTCCTCGGTAGCAGCGGTAAAGTGTGTTACGCCCGACTTGGTCGAGTGTACGCTAGCACCACCGAGTTGTTCCTGTGTTACTACCTCACCCAGCACGGTCTTAACGACGGCTGGACCTGTTAAGAACATATATGAGGTGTTCTCCATCATTAGGGTGAAGTCTGTCAGCGCAGGGCTATATACGGCACCACCTGCACAGGGACCCATAATGGCTGATATCTGCGGGATGACCCCCGAGGCCATGATGTTACGCTGGAAGATTTCAGAGTAACCGGCCAAGGCATTGATGCCCTCCTGTAGGCGTGCACCACCGGAATCATTCAGTCCGATGACAGGTGCGCCCACCTTCATGGCCATGTCCATCACCTTACAGATTTTCGAGGCTAGCATCTCTGACAGCGAGCCGGCGCTGACGGTGAAATCCTGCGCGAAGACATATACCAGACGACCGCCGATGGTACCACATCCGGTCACCACACCGTCGCCCAAGTAGTGTTTCTTCTCCATACCAAAGTTGGTGCAGCGATGCTGCACGAACATGTCCATTTCCTCGAACGAGCCTTCGTCCAGCAGCATGGCTATACGCTCACGGGCGGTGTACTTGCCCTTTTCGTGCTGCTTCCCGATGGCTTTCTCGCCGCCGCCCACACGGGCCTTGGCACGGAGTTCAATCAACTCCATCACTTTGTCTTGTTGAGTACCCATTTGTTTTTAAGAGTTTATAAAGATTGTTTCTATAAATTTACCGACAAAGATAATACATTAAATCGACACGGCCTTATAATAATAAGGAATTATTTTAGTACCTTTGCAGACAATCATGAGCCAATACATCCCTACCGAACTCGGCACACGGAACATACGCCGCCTACTATTCCAGTATGCAGTACCTGCCATCATCGCGATGACGGCTGCTTCGCTATACAACATCGTGGATAGTATCTTCATCGGCCATATCGGTTCCGACGGCTCATGGGGCAACTCCGATGGTATGGCGATATCAGGACTGGCACTGACCTTCCCTCTGATGAACATCTCCATCGCATTGGGGGCCATGGTCGGCGTGGGTGCATCGACCGTCATCAGTGTCCGCCTGGGTCAGAAGGACTACGAGACGGCACAGCATGTGCTGGGTAACACCGTTATACTAAACATCGTGTTGGGTACCATATTCATGATAGCATGTCTGCTATTCCTCGACCCCATATTGGCCCTATTTGGTGCCAGCGAGGCCACCCTCCCCTACGCCCGCGACTACATGACAGTCATACTGCTGGGTAATGTCATCTCGCACAGTTACTTCGGTCTAAACGCCGTCCTCCGCGCGGCGGGACACCCCGAGAAAGCCATGTACTGCACCATACTGACCGTTGTCGTCAATGCCATACTCGACCCCTTATTTATATTTAATTCACAATTCACAATTCATAATTCACAAGTTTCTTTGGGATTTGGTTGGGGAATAAAGGGTGCCGCTACGGCAACTATTCTATCGCAATTAATATCACTCATCTGGCAGTTCAAACTATTGAGCAACAAGAATGAGATGCTACACCTGCACCGCGGCATCTACGGTCTGCGCCCACGCATCATACGCCAAATCATTGCCGTGGGCATGAGCCCGTTCCTTATGAACCTGTGCGCCTGCCTCGTTGTGCTCATCATCAACAAGAGCATGAAGCAATACGGCGGCGACACCGCCATTGCTGCCTACGGCATCGTGAACCGAATCGTATTCCTGTTCATTATGATGGTTATGGGACTGAATCAGGGCATGCAGCCCATCGTCGGCTACAACTGGGGCGCACGGCAAAACGACCGTGTATGGCAAACCCTGCGCCTAACTATCCTCTGTGCCGAGGTCGTGGTCATCACGGGCTTCATCATGGGTGAGTTCTTCCCCAACACACTTACGCACCTCTTCACCGACAATCAGCCCATCATTGCCATGGCCGACCGCGGCTTCCGCATCGATGTTATGATATTCCCGCTAGTGGGCATACAGATGGTCATCGGTAACTTCTTCCAGAGTATCGGCCATGCAGGTAAGAGCATCTTCCAAAGCATAACGCGCCAGATGCTATTCCTCATCCCTGGCCTTATCCTGTTGCCACCGCATTTCGGTCTCGACGGCGTATGGCTCGCCATCCCATTGAGCGACCTGCTTAGTTTCTTCGTATCTATAGGCATGTTGTGGTGGCTAATCAACAAGGTGAATCATGGCAAAACGCATCGGTCTGTTGAGTGATACCCACGCCTATTGGGACGACAAGTATCTGGAATACTTCGAACCCTGCGATGAGATATGGCATGCCGGCGACATCGGTTCGCTGGAATTGGCCATGCGACTGCAAGAGTTCCGCCCATTGCGCGCCGTGTACGGCAACTGCGATGGTGGCGACTTGCGACGCATATACCCTGAACGGTTGCGATGGACATGCGAAGGAGCCAGTGTACTGATGACACACATCGGTGGCTATCCCGGCCGTTACGACCATTCCGTCTATGCACAACTATGCAGCAATCCCCCTGCTCTCTTCATCTCGGGGCATAGCCATATTCTGAAAATACAGTACGACGAGCATCTGCATCTGCTGCACATCAATCCCGGTGCAGCAGGACTACAAGGTTGGCAACAAGTAAGAACCCTCGTCCGCTTTACTGCAAACGAGGGTCAATTCAGCGATTTAGAAATAATCGAGATTCCCAGATAAGGCGACTATTCCTACTGCACCACAAACCAGGGATTATGCAAGTCTTCCTTATTATATCTTAGGTGCTGATCCGTGCCAGCTTGGCATGCCCACCGGCCCGCACAAGCTGCCACGGCATGACCCGCCGCCGTATCCCATTCCATCGTAGGAGCATAGCGCGGATAGACATCCGCCCGTCCCTCGGCTACGAGGCAAATCTTCAGGCTACTACCGCTACTAATAGTCGTTACTTCACCGTGTTCCTTTTTGGCCTCCTCGATAAACATTTCAGTTTCGGCATTCATGTGGCTACGACTGGCAACGATAGTATAGGGACGGTCCTTAGGTTGTTCCATAGGCAAACGAACTGCACGCGACAACAAATCGGGCAGACTTTCGTTTTCATCCCATGCTACGATATCCTCTACCTTGTAGGCACCCAGCAAGGGGTCACCAAAGTATAGTACACGACGCGCGGGAACATAGACTACACCCACATGGGGATGTGTATCGAGTATTAGAGCGATGTTCACGGTGAACTCGCCATTGCGTTTAATAAACTCCTTTGTACCGTCCAAAGGGTCAACCATCCAAAAGGCCACCCACTGTCGACGGGTTTCATAATCCACAGGCTTACCTTCCTCGCTCAGAATCGGCAGTTCCGTCTCCTCCAGCATACTCACGATTCTGCGATGTGCAGCCTTGTCGGCCAGCGTCAGCGGCGAGTTATCCGCCTTGAGCTCGATACCAAAATCCTGACTGGGGTCGGTATATATCTGCATAATGTCCTGCCCTGCTGCCAATGCAGCCCGTATGGCAATACTCAATGCAGATCTCAACTTATTCTGTTCCATAAATCCTAAGTTTGCAGGTGCAAAGATATGAAATAATTGACAATTGACAATTGATAATTGACAATTATATTGTACCTTTGCCCAGCCTCTCCTGCTACGAGGCAACATAATGCTACAAAGAAAACCTCTAAAATTCACATACTATGAAAAAAATCCTATTCATCTTTATCGCATTGCTTGCCGTTCAGACCAGCGTATTTGCGAAAAGCGACCCTACTCCTAGCGAAGATAAGGGACAAGACAAAATGTTGTTCAACCACCTTGGTGTTAGCGCTGGTATAGGTACGACTGGCATTACCGTCGATGTATCGACATTCTGCACCCCATTTATCGGTATCCGTGCTGGTGTGGACATCATTCCGAAATTCAAGTTCCCCAAGACATTCTATATGGATATTGAGGATGATGGTACAGGACATGCCAAGCAGGTGTATAGGGAACACAACGGAATGGCAGAGAATCCTCCCTATCTAGAGAATGTAAAGGCCCAGCCCAAACTCGGACAAACCACAGGGCATTTCTTGTTCGATATCTTCCCTGGCAAAAAGACGAAGTTCCGTGTCACGGTTGGTTGCTACTTCACAGGCAAGGATGCATTCGTCAAGTTCAACAATAAGACTCCAGGTTGGTTCCGGGATGTGTACGACTTTAACAACTCCCTTCCTTCCCACACTACCCCTGGCGTATCTTATACAGATGTGGACCATAACGGAGTCGGCCATATCGGTATTAAGTTAAACAACGGCTCTTACATCGGCCCCGACCAACAGGGCAATATGCGTGGCGAGATGCGCGTCAATAAGTTCCGTCCATATATTGGTTTCGGTGTCGGTCGTTCTGTACCTCAGAAGCGAGTCGGCGTGTTATTCGATGCCGGGTTACAGTTCTGGGGAAAGCCCAAGACCTTCATCCAAGGGACACAGGTAAAAAAAGGTGACACAGACGATTTGGACACATACTTCAAGTATGCCAACAAATTTGTTATCTATCCTTGCATCTCCATTCGCATCGTCGGCCGCATCCTATAGTCGCCGCTTTTCGGCCACACAAAATTGTCGCGTGTTCTTCCAAAAGAGGGACACGCGATATTTTATACCATACCATAAAGACAATAAAGCCAGCGCGTGCGCGTTATTATAAAGTGACAACGACTAACATTTGAATCTCATGATAGAATACATCAAAGGTACGCTTGAAGAACTGACCCCCACCTTGGCCGTCGTGGATTGTTCGGGTGTAGGCTACGGACTGAACATCAGTTTGGGTACATACGCAGCCATACAAGGACAGAAAGAAGTAAAACTGTTTGTATATGAGGCTGTCCGCGAAGATGCCTACATTCTATGGGGCTTTGCTACGAAAAGCGAGCGCGAACTATTCCTGCAACTGACCAGTGTGAGCGGTATCGGTGCTGCAATGGCACGAATGATATTGTCCGCCCTTTCACCTGCCGAACTGGTAGAGGTCATCAGTTCGGGCAACGATCGTGTACTGAAGAGTGTGAAAGGCATAGGTCCCAAAGCTGCACAGCGCATCATCGTGGACCTGAAAGACAAAATACTGGGACTGGATATCGCCCCGACAAACACTTTGGGGACAGCCCCCGACATCAACAAGGAAATCCAACAGGAAGCCGTAGCCGCACTAACTATGCTCGGATTCAGCCCTGCACCCTCGGCGAAGGTAGTTGGCAAACTGCTTGCCGAAGAACCCGACGCGCCCGTAGAACAAATCATCAAGAAAGCATTGAAACTTTTATAGTAAGTGAGAGGTTAGAGGTTAAAAGGTGAGAACCAGGAAGACCATACTGCTGATATTTATGGCCACAGCGATTTGCGCAGTGGCCTTTGCTCATTCCTATACCCACCCTTTTATGGGGGAGGCAGAGGGGGCTTCGTACGCGCCCGCGGACACGAGTAGTCAGCGTAAGCCTCGATACTCAGTCAAGAAAACCACCGTTGAGACTCTCGACGACGCGCAGCGGAAAGCCATTGACCTGCGCGACCCCGAAAACCTACAGACAGAGGTGGCTTACGACGAGAAAGACAACACCTACACCGTGGGCACCACACTGAAAGGGGGAACCGCCAAGAATGGCAAAGCGACATCGACCAAGAGCGAAAAGAGCACATCCACCACACAGACGAAGAAGACAACGGGAACAAGCAACAGCAGTAGCACCAGCAGTTCGAAGAATGCCACAAATGTCACTGGTACGGGAACCGCCTCGGGATTGGGATATACAACAAGTAACCAAAGTCAATTGGGACTGACCAATAGTTATCTGTCTGCCCCGTTGATGATGACTGCCGAGGAATATCAGCAATGGACCATGCGTCAAAGCATGACGAAGTATTTCCGCGACCGCAATGCCGAGGCTTACGAAGCAAACGGCAAGTCGAAGTTCGATTTCACAGACATGCACTTCAATCTGGGACCTGCCGAGAAGATATTCGGTCCTGGCGGCGTACAAATTAAGACACAAGGTTCTGCCGAACTCAAGTTAGGCATGAACACCAAGAAAGTAAACAATCCATCGCTGGCAGCCAACCGGCGCAAGACCACCGGCTTCGATTTCGACGAATCTATCAACCTAAGCATGACGGGAAGCGTAGGTGACAAGATTAACCTCAAACTTAATTACAACACCGACGCCACCTTCGACTACGATGCACAGAACATGAAGTTGAAGTACGATGGCAAGGAAGACGAAATCATCAAGTTGGTCGAAGCGGGCAACATATCCATGCCCTCAAACAATAGCCTTATACCTGGTGTTGCCAGTCTGTTCGGTTTGCGCACGGATGTGCAGTTTGGCAAACTGAAACTGCAAACTGTAGTCAGTCAAAAGAAGAGTGCCTCGAAGAGTGTTTCGTCGAAAGGTGGAGCCAGCACCAACACCTATGAGTTTTCGGCAACGAATTACGAAGAGAATCGCCACTTCTATTTCGCCCACTATTTCCGTCAAACTTATGACCGTAGCATGAAAACCCTGCCCACGATTGCCAGTGGAGTAAAGATTACCCGTGTGGAGGTATGGGTGACAAACAAAACGGCAAGTACCACCAACAACCGCAACATCATTGCTTTGGCAGACTTAGGCGAGCACGACTTCATCAGTCGTCCCAGTATTTGGGGAGCAGGAAGCGTAACCGTACCTTCGAACAAAGCCAATACAGAATATTCGACCATCGTAAACACACTATCCGAAGCCCGCGACATTAGCCAGGCCACTACCGTACTAGACAACTTCGGCCTTGTCGGTGGCGAAGACTATGAAAAATTGCAAAGCGCACGACTGCTTTCCAACTCGGAATACTTCGTAAACACCTCTCTCGGCTACATCTCACTCAACAGCACCCTGCAAACCGACGATGTATTGGGTATTGCCTTCGAATACACCTATGGAGGTGTAACCTATCAGGTGGGTGAATTTAGTGCCGATGTCACAGACAATACCAAAACGCTTTTCGTGAAGTTGCTGAAAGCATCTAGCGGTAGCCCTCAGTTGCCCACATGGCGACTGATGATGAAGAATGTGTATAGTCTCGGAGCCAATAGCGTGTCGAGCGACAAGTTCAAACTGGATATCAAATACCAAAGCGACTCCAGCGGTGTTTATATCACTTACCTGCCCGAACAGAGTCTGAAGAGCACTACCCTGCTGAAGGCCATGAACCTCGACCGCTTGGACGATAACAACAAAGCCAACTCCAACGGCAAGTTCGACTTCATCGAAGGCTACACCATACGGAAGGGGCGCATCTATTTCCCCGTTGCTGAGCCTTTCGGTGCACACTTGCGTCAATGGATTGGTGATGAAACGCTGGCCGACAGATACTGTTTCCCCGAACTCTACGACAGCACCAAAACCGTTGCCAAGCAGATTGCCGAACACGACAAATACCTGCTGACAGGACAATACAAAGGTAGCAACGGCAGTCAGATTGACCTTGGAGTAACGAACATCGCCCAAGGGTCGGTTGTCGTGACGGCAGGCGGTGTAACCCTAACCGAGAACTCCGATTACACCGTCGATTACAACATGGGTATCGTGACCATCATCAACCAAAGTATCATTGATGCCGGAACAAATGTAAACGCCTCTGTCGAATCGAACGACAATTACGGTATGCAGCGCAAGACAATGTTGGGTGTGAACCTCGATTACGAACTGAGCAAGAACCTGACTATAGGCGCCTCATTCATGTTCCTCAACGAGCAACCCTTGACCACCAAAGTCAGCATGGGCAATGAACCGTTGAAGAACACCCTTTGGGGCGGTCACATCTCATGGAAACGCGAAAGTCAGCTCCTAACTAACATCCTCGACAAGATACCTTTGATACGCGCCACGCAACCCAGCCAGATCAGTTTCGATGCCGAGTTCGCCCAACTGATTGCCGGACAAAACAAGCGGGTGCAGGGTAATGCTTCGTACCTCGACGACTTTGAAAACTCCTCGTACAAGTATTCGCTCATGACACCCACCTACTGGATGATGTCGAGCACGCCGTCGATGTTCCCCGAAAGCAAACTGACCAACGATGTACAGTACGGCTACAACCGCGCACTGTTGGCGTGGTACTATGTTGACCCCATATTCACTCGCCGTTCCAGCACTTTGACGCCGACCCACATCAAGAGCGACCTGCAACAACTCTCCAACCACTATGTGCGCGAGGTCTATGAACGAGAACTTTATCCACAGAAAGCCCAGAACAGTTACACCTCCTCCACTTCGCTCAATGTACTGAACCTTGCTTTCTATCCTCAAGAGCGCGGTGCCTATAACCTCAGCACAGAGGTGGACAACGACGGTAAGTTCCTGCGCCCTTACGAGAAGTGGGGCGGTATGATGCGCAAAATGGACAACACCGACTTTGAAACCATGAATGTCGAGTACATCGAATTCTGGATGCTCGACCCCTTTATCTATAAGCCCAATCATACAGGTGGTGATTTCTATATTAATTTGGGTGAGATTTCCGAGGACATTCTAAAGGACGGCAAGAAGTATTACGAAAGCGGTATGCCCATAGACGGGGATGCCGCCTACTATACCGAGACCACATGGGGACGCGTGCCCAATACCAACAGCGTAACCTATGCTTTTAATAACGAAAGCGGCTCCCGTACAGCACAAGATATTGGCTTGAATGGTCTTTCATCAGCAAACGAACAGACCTACGGTGTATATGCCAACTATCTGCAACAGATGTATGGCCGTGTAAACGCACAGGTATATGACTCCATCCAAGCCGACCCTGCCGGTGACGATTACCACTACTATCGCGGCACCGACTTCGATCAGGCACGAAAGAGCATTCTCGACCGCTACAAGCGCATCAATATGCCGGAAGGCAACTCGCCCGACTCCCAAAATTCGCCCGAAAGTTACGAGACAGCGTTCAAGACCACGCCCGATGTTGAAGACTTGAATCAGGACTACACCCTGAACGAATACGAGAAGTATTTCCAGTATCATGTATCCATTCGCCCCGAAGACCTTGTCGTGGGTCGCAACCACATTACCGACAAACGCACGGCAAGCGTGAAACTGCGTAACGGGAACACGGAGGAAGTGAACTGGTATCAGTTCCGCATTCCCCTCGACAGTTACGAATCGAAAGTCGGCAATATCAACGACTTCACCAGTATTCGCTTCATGCGTATGTTCCTCACCAACTTCGAGGAAGAAATCATCATGCGCTTTGCCACACTCGACCTTGTACATGGCGATTGGCGCAGTTACGAACAATCGCTCTATCAAGGCGAAGCCCCCTCGACCAGTGCCACGATGACTGTCAGTACGGTAAATATCGAGGAAAACAACGACAAGACTCCCGTCAACTATGTATTGCCACCAGGCATCAGCCGTGTCACCGACCCCAGTCAAAGCCAGTTGGTGGAAGAAAACGAACAGGCGCTCTGTATGGTTGTAGAGAATCTTTCGCCAGGTGATGCCAAAGCCGTATATAAGAACTGTAACTACGACATGCGGCAGTACAAGCATCTGCAACTCTTCGTTCACGCCAACGCACTTGCCAACGACATTACCGACTTGCAAGATGGCGAGACAAGTGTGTTCCTGCGACTCGGTTCTGACTACAAGAGTAACTTCTACGAGTACGAAGTACCCCTGACGCTAACCCCAGAGGGCAACTATGATACCTATTCGGCAGCAGGTTGTCGTGCCGTATGGCCTGTGGACAACATGATTGACATCAGCATGGATGTGCTGACCAACCTAAAGAAGGCGCGCAACAAGCAGAAGAGTCTCGGCGTCATCAGCCTCAACCAACTCTTCTACGACTACGACAGAAACAATCCCAGCAACCGCATCGCCATCATGGGTAATCCGACGCTGGGCGAAGTGAAGACCATCATGATTGGTGTACGCAACAACGGACGAACCGTGAAGAGCGTGGAGGTTTGGGCCAACGAACTGCGTCTGCAGGAGTTCTCCAACGATGGCGGCTGGGCAGCACAAGGTTCACTGAATATTCAACTCTCCGACCTTGGAAGCGTAACCGCAACGGGACACATCGAAACAGCAGGCTTCGGTGGTATCGAGCAAAGCGTGGCTGACCGCAAGGATGAAGATACCTACAACTATGCCATTACTACCAACTTCGACCTCGGCAAGATTTTCCCCGAGAAAGCGAAAGTAAATCTGCCACTATATTACTCCTACAGCAAGGAAACGGTAAAACCCAAGTACAACCCGTTGGATACCGACATGCTGTTGGACGACGCTCTCGATGCCTTGCAGACAAAGGCCGAGAAGGACTCGTTAAAATCATTAACAACGACTAAGGAAACCCAGCGCAACCTTTCGCTTAGCGGTGTCAAGGTAAACATCAGCACCCGCAAGCACCCCATGCCTTATGACCCATCGAACTTCACCTTTAACTTCTCACGCCGAAGCAATACACGCGAAGGTGTGACCACGGTATATGAATACGACCGCAACTGGCGATTGGGCATGAACTACTCATGGAGTCCCAACTGGAAGCCTTGGGAGCCGTTCAAGAACAGTCTAAAGTCGAAGAGTAAATGGCTGGCTTTGATAAAGGAACAGAACCTTGCCTTTGCCCCGCAGAATATCACATTCTCCACCGACCTTAACCGCACCTACTATGAGTTGCAGGAACGCGATGTGGAGGATATGAACAACAAGCAGTCCATCCCCGTTAGTTTCTCGCAGAACTTCCTGTGGAACCGCGAATTCTCTTTGAAGTGGGACATTTTCAAGGCGCTGCACTTCTCGTTCCAGAGCGGAACACATGCCGAGGTTGAAGAGCCCTATACACCCGTCAACAAAGACCTCTATCCCGACCACTACGAAGCATGGAAGGACTCCGTGAGATACAGTTTGCGCCACTTCGGCCGACCGCTCGACTACAGCCAGACCGCACAACTCTCCTACAAACTGCCCATCAACAAGATACCTATGTTCGACTGGATTACGGCCGATGCCTCGTATAACGGCACTTATTCGTGGAAACGAGGAGCAGAACAGGAAGACGGCAGCACACTGGGCAACACCATCAATACCCAACGCACCATCAACGCCAACGCAAAGTTTGCGATGGAAACGCTATACAATCATTCCAAGTTCCTAAAGGAAGCCAACAAGCGCTTTACGGCATCAAAGGCCAAGAGTGCATCGAAGAAGAAAGCCGATGCCAAGAAGAAGGAAAACGAGGCTAAAAAGAAGGCTAAGGAAGACGCAATGGATAGCGATAGTAATGTAATGGAGACAGAGATGGGTGATATGGTCATGGACGAACCTACGACACAAACAAACGCCAATGGAAAGAGCCAGCAGAAGAACAACAAGAAGCAGAAAGGCTTTGTACAGGAGGTTGTCCTAAAGCCCGACACAACGACCACCGTATCGCACAACCAGAAGACCAAGCGCATTATCGTCAGTGCCAAGGATGCCAAAGGCAAGCCCTACAAACTCAAATACAAGAAACTGGACGACAATAAACTGCTCATCAAGAACAAGGACACCCTGAGCATCCGCGTCAATGTTGTGGCAAAACCCAAACTCGAAGAAGAGAAGTGGTACACCTTCGCACAAGCGGCCGCACGCTTTGCCATGATGGTACGCAATGTCAGCGTGTCTTATCGCAACACCTACAATCTGGCATTGCCTGGTTTCCTACCCAATGTAGGCGACATGCTCGGACAGAGCCGTGGCGGTGGTATGTTCCGTCCAGGACTAAAGTATGCCTTCGGACTGGTAGGCGAATCCTACATCTCGGAAGCCAAGGACAATGGTTGGCTGCTGTGTGCCGACAGCGTTGCTACACCTGCCACGACAAGCTCCACCGAGGATCTGCAGATAAAAGCCTCCGTCGAGCCCTTCACCGACCTGAAGATTGACCTTTCCATGTCGCGTACCCGCAACAAGAGCCAAAGCATACAATATATGTATGCGGGCAATCCCACCACCGAGACGGGTTCATTCAATATGACCACTATTTCACTCCGATCAGCATTCGGTGGATCAGGCAATGCCCACAATGGTTATCGCAGCAAGACCTTCGACAAGTTCCGCAACTATCTCGGCGTCTACCAGCAGCGCGTCGAAGCCAAATACGCCAATGTAAACTACCCGTCGGGCACAGGTATGAGTGGCAAATTCAATCCTGAGAACGGAACCGTTGGTCTCTACTCCAGCGATGTAATGATACCCGCTTTCCTGACAGCCTATGTCGGCGGTAATCCCCACAAGTCGTCACTTGACATATTCCCCTCGCTGAAGCGCATGCTGCCCAACTGGAGCCTCACCTATAAAGGGCTCTCCACCCTGCCCTTCTTCCGCGACCACTTCAAGAGTGTCAATATCACCCATGCCTACAAGAGTGTCTATGCCATCGGCTCGTACAACACCTACGGCACTTGGTTGCAGGCATTCACGGGGTCCGACCTTGGCTTCATCGAAAACACTACTACCGAGACCTATGTGCCCTCGTCGATGTACGACATCAGCACCGTCAGCATCAACGAAAGTTTTGCCCCGCTAGTGGGTATCAACCTTACGCTGAACAACAGCATGACCCTCAAGGCCGAATACCGCACCACGCGCGCCATCATCCTCTCTATGACCTCGGCACAAATCAACGAGACCAGTTCCAAAGACATCGTCTTCGGCTGGGGATACAAGATAGACGACTTTCGCTTCCGCTCCTTGTTCAAGGGCAAGGGAAAGGCCAGTGCAAAACAAGCCAAGGGCAACAAAACCAAGAGTACAAAGAAGGAACAAGACGATGATGAAACGGGCAGCAAGACAAGCAACCGGAGCAGCAGTAGCAAGAGCAGTGGCAAGCGGGCATTTGCCCACAGCCTGAACCTCTCGTTCGACTTCTCCTACCGCAGTCAGGCCGCCTTGACTCGCGACATACAGACAGGACTCTCCGAAGCCACCAGCGGCAACAAGGCCATCAAGGCAAGTTTCCAAGCCAGTTATGCTATCTCGCGCATGGTTTCACTAAGTCTCTACTACGACCGTCAGCGCAACAGCCCTCTATTGTCAAGCAATGCCTACCCCACCATCACGCAGGACTTCGGCATGAGCATGAAGGTGTCACTGACCAGATAACATATAAGTAATGCTTGCATAGTTTTGGGGACAAAAATTTGTCGAAGCAAGAATTGTTTTGTAACTTTGAAACACTTAACCCCTAAATAACAAGTACTATGGGAATTATTTTAGGAATCATTGTGGGAATTATTGCAGGCTTCATTGCCTCCAAGTTGACAGATGGTAGCGGCAAGGGCATTCTTGTCGACCTATTCCTCGGCATCGTGGGCGGTGCCTTCGGTGGTTGGCTCTTTGGCCTTCTGGGCATCAATCTCGGAAGTGGCGTGATTGGTGAAATCATCACCGCAGCCATCGGTGCCATCATTCTTCTCTTCATCTGGAAGAAACTCGTTAAGTAAGAGCACGCTTTTCATCACACCTTGGACGGGTGGCTCATCGAGTCATCCGTTGGGGTTGTGTGTATCTCGCATTACTATTCTTAATAATAGCCGACAAATTTGCCACAATGCTGAAATACCCCGAATAAGGTATTGGCAGTTTGGGAAATAAACTGTAACTTTGCATTCGATTTTAAGTTTAACTCTAAAAAATCGAAAGAATCAAAGTAATGAAAAAAACTACTATTGCCGCCATGATGGCGCTTTTCCTCTTAACCAGTACAACGGCCAAAGCCGAAGAAAAGTCCGATAATAAAGTATCGCTGATACCGAAAGTGACGGGTATGATTAACCTGCGCTATGCCTACGACGAGTCAAACAAGGACGCACAGGGATTCGATGTCCGCCGCGTAAGGTTGGGTATGAAGGGCAACCTCCACGAGAAACTCGACTATGTAATGCAGGCAGAGTATGCAGGTAATGTTCGTCTGCTGGATGCATACCTTCGCTGGAAGATTGCACCCGAGTTCAATGTTCAGGTAGGTCAGTTCAAGGTACACTACTCTATGGAAACATTGGGCGGTCCTGCCAATTGGCTCGTAACGGAGAATCCTACGGCTGTGGCCAAACTGAATGGTTACAACGACCTGAGCGGACTGGCAAGCCACAAGAACGGCCGTGACATCGGTCTGATGTTCTACGGTGGTTTGATTCACAAGGAACTATTCGATGTATTGCGCTATCGTATCGGTGTGTTCAACGGAAACGGATACAACCTCAAGGACAACAACCGCAAAAAGGATGTAGCCGGTATGCTGTGGATTAACCCCATTCGCCAGTTCTCCATCACAGGTAGTTACTATTACGGTACATATGGTCCCCGTAATAACGATCATGTGCGCAATCGTGCCAGTGCTGGTATCGAATGGAAGGACAAGAAACTGACCGTACGCAGTGAATATCTTTGGGGTAACACCGCTGGACAGCACAGCCACGGTGCATACGCACAGGCTGCCTATACCATCAACCAGTTGATACAACCCGTTGTCGGCTATGACTTCTTCAAGCAGAACGAGGATGTAGATGCCTATCAGCACAATCTGCAGGTGGGTCTGAATATTATGCCCGTGAAGTATGTGCGCGTTCAGGCTTCCTACACCTACACCATGCAGAAAGGCGACCAGAACCCCAACAGGCACAACAACATGGCCGAAATTCAGGTTGTGGCTACTTACTAATTGACAAGTGAGAAACGATTAGAATCAACATACAATATATAATAAGATGAAAAAGAATATCATTCGGATTTCTGCTTTGGCACTTATTGTAGCCACAGCAATGAGTATCAGCAGTTGCGGCGGCAAGCAGCAGCAAGTTGTTGAAGGTGAACTGACGGGCGAAATTTCCCTGTCGGGTGCATTCGCACTCTATCCTTTGGCCGTACAATGGGCAAACGACTTCCAGGCTTTGCATCCTGGCGTAACCATCGATGTATCTGCTGGTGGTGCAGGTAAGGGTATTACCGACGCTCTGGCACAGGTCGTTGACTTCGGTATGGTTAGCCGTGAGTTGGGCGAGGCAGAAATTGCCAATGGTGCCATTGGTTTTGCCGTTGCCAAGGACGCCGTAGTTCCTACCATCAATGCTAACAACCCCGTGCTGAAGGACCTGCTGAAGCATGGCGTAACCCGCGACCAGTTGATTGGCCTGTTCATTACAGGTAAAATCAAGACTTGGGGCGAGGTTGTAGAAAACGACAATAAGACCGAGGTCAGCGTATATACCCGTAGCGATGCCTGCGGCGCTGCCGAGACATGGGCTCTATATCTGGGCAAGAAGCAGGAAGACCTGCTGGGCACTGCCGTATTCGGCGACCCCGGTCTGGCCGAAGCCGTACAGCGCGATGCCAACGCCATTGGTCTGAACAATATTGGCTTTGCCTACAACATCGAAACAGGCAAGCCCCACGACGGACTGCTCGTTGCTCCTATCGATGTGAACGAAAACGGACAGATTGACCCCGAAGAGGATTTCTATGCCACCAAGGAAGGTGTCGTAGAGGCCATCAAGGACGGTCGCTATCCTTCTCCCCCAGCCCGCGACCTCTATCTGGTGTCTAAGGGCATTCCTACAAACCCCGTAGTCATCGAGTTCTTGAAGTACATCCTTACCGAAGGACAAGCTGCCAACGAGGGACAGGGCTACATCGCCATTCCTCAGGAGAAACTGGATGCAAGTCTTGCAAAGCTGGGCGTGAAATAATAAAGAATGAGTCATAGACTGCTAAAAGACCGTGCTGCGGGCTACTTGATGTTCACTTTGACCATCAGTAGCCTGTTGCTCGTTGTAGCTATGGGCATCGGCCTCTACATGAAGGCTGCTCCCATTCTGCACGAGCATTCGCTCTGGGAATTGCTGTCGGTCAGCGAATGGAAGCCGATGAAGAACCAGTTTGGTTTCTTCCCCTTCCTGATGGGTACGCTCTGGGTATCGGGTCTTGCCCTGCTCATTGCCATCCCCATCTCGCTACTGATGGCCATCTACCTGACGGAATATTCCCACAGCATGGTCCGACGCTTTGTCTATCCTTTCCTCGACATTCTGGCAGGACTGCCTTCGGTCATCTATGGTGTATGGGGCATGTTGCTCATCGTACCCTGGGTGGCTAACATTGCTGCTCCTTGGGTTGGGCGCAACACGACAGGATACACCGTACTGGCTGGTGGAATCGTGCTGGGTGTCATGGTTATTCCCCTTCTCGTGAGCCTGTTCATCGAGATATTCAGCAATGTGGCACACGAACTTCGTGAGGCAACCTTTGCCCTTGGAGCCACACGATGGCAAACAACAAAGCATGTGGTACTGCGCAAGACCTTCCCGGGTATGATGGCAGCCATCGTACTTGCCGCAAGCCGTGTAATGGGTGAAACTATCGCAGTTATCATGGTGTGCGGTAATTTGGCAATTGCTCCGGGTTCATTGCTCGACGCCTGTTACCCTATTCCTGCTCTGATTGCCAACAACTATGGCGAAATGCTATCAATGCCGCTTTATGAGAGTGCTCTCATGTTTGCGGCATTTATATTGTTCTTTGTCGTATTGGTGTTCAACCTTTTCTCACGACTGATATTGAAAAAGATAAAGGAATAAAGATTAGGGAGTAAGGCTATGAAGAGATGTATAATTGAGGAAAAGTGCATGAAGGGTTTGATGTATGCCTCCATTGCTTTGGTGGTGTACTTTGTGGCCAGTGTCGTGCTCTCCGTCTTCAAACGCGGAATACCCCTGTTGTCTTGGGAGATGGTATCATCGCTGCCCGGAGGAGGCTTCTACATGGGCGGCGGTGGTGGTTTCCTGAATGCCATCGTAGGTTCATTGTACATCGTCGGTGGTGCCACCATATTGGGACTTGTCATCAGTATTCCCGTTGTCTTTTACCTTAATGTCTATCTGAAAGCAGGTTCGCGCTTCGGCTCTATTGCCCGACTGGCTTACGATGTGCTGTTCGGCATACCTTCGATTGTATATGGTGCCTTCGGGTTCACCATTATGATATATTTCGGATTACGCGCTTCGCTCTTGGGCGGTATGATTGTGGTTACATTGCTCATTATCCCCATCTTCATCCGTTCGATGGACGAGGTGGCGAAGACCATTCCTACCGAACTGTTGGAAGCAGGCTATAGTCTTGGCTCGACGCGTTGGGAAACCATCGGAATTATTGTCCGACAAATTGCCCCCGCCATCGCCACGGCCACATTACTCAGTATCGGTCGTGCCATCGGTGATGCCGCTGGTGTGATGTTCACGGCGGGCTTCTCCGACCGTATTCCCACTAGTCTTACCCAACAGACGGCGACCTTGCCACTGAGTGTCTATTTCCAGTTGCAATCGCCCTCGCTCGAGGTACAAAACCGTGCCTATGCAGCCGCTGTGGTGCTGACTTTCATTGTCCTTACACTCAGTATCGGCGGACGCATCATCATGAACCGTTTTTCACGCAATAAGATTCAATAAGATATGTTTGACTTTCTCCATAGAAACATTACATCCTCAAAGGAAAAGCCCTTTGTGGTGAACAACAAGTTCCCTCGCCCAGAGAACATGCGACTGACCACTCATGCACTCAGTATCTACATCGGAGGGAATCCCATCTTGAAACATGTCAATGTGGACATCCCACGCAACAAGATTACTTGTATCATCGGCCCTTCGGGATGCGGAAAGACTACCCTATTGCGTACCTTCAACCGTCTGGTGGACACCATCGAGGGCGTAAACATCGAGGGTGTGGTCATGTTGGGCGACCGCAACATTGTAACGGCTGGAGCAAGCGAACTGACGGAGATACGCCGTGCTATCGGACTTGTGCCACAACGCCCTTGTCCCCTGCCCATGAGCATCTACGACAATATTGCCTACGGCTGTCGTATTCATGGTATCAGCGGTCGGCGTAAGTTGGACGCAATCGTAGAATACTACCTGCGTGCCGTTGGACTTTGGGACGAAGTAAAAGACCGTCTGCATACACCTGCCAACAAACTCTCTGGCGGACAGCAGCAACGCCTTTGCTTGGCTCGTAGCCTTGCCATCGAGCCCAGTTATCTGTTAGCCGACGAGAGCACCAGTGCACTCGACCCCATCAGCAGCCGTACCGTAGAGGAACTCTTCGTACAACTGAAGAAAGACTATAGCATCGTGATGGTGACCCATACCCTGCGTCAGGCCCGACGCATTGCCGACCACATCATCTTCATGTACCTCGGCGAGGTCATCGAGGAAGGAGATGCCGACCAGGTATTCAACCATCCCAAGCACGAACTGACCCAACGCTATCTGGACGGCGCCTTCAGTTAATCCTCCTTAACACCATTCTTTTTCTTCCTTAATATACCATTAAATCTGAAACCAATAAAAGACAAATCTATTGAAGAGGCACTTTGGGAGTCGGCAAATAAATTGCGCGGTTCTGTAGAGCCTTCGGAGTACAAGCATGTTGTGCTGAGTCTCATCTTTTTGAAGTATGCCAACGACCGCTTTATGGAGCGTCGCAATGAACTAGTGGCTGACAGCAAGGAGGCCTTTGCGGACAATCCTGTATTCTATAACGCCAAGAATGTCTTTTATCTGGAACCCGAAAGCAGTTGGGATTATCTGATTGAGAATTCCAAGCAGAACGATATCGCCATCAAGATAGACAAGGCGCTGGCTCGTGTTGAACAAAGCAACCCCACGCTGAAGGGTGCCCTGCCCAGCAACTACTATGCAGGATTATCGCTCGACCGCACAAAACTCGCAGCCTTGCTCGATGAAATCAACAAAATTGATACACTGAGAGACCCAGAGAACGACCTCATTGGCCGTGTCTATGAATACTTCTTAGGCAAGTTCGCCATTGCCGAAGGAAAGGGCAAGGGTGAATACTACACCCCGAAAACTATCGTCAATCTCATTGCCGAGATGATTGAGCCATATCGTGGCAAAATCTATGACCCCTGTTGTGGTTCTGGCGGCATGTTCGTGCAGAGCATGAAGTTCATCGAGGCACATCACGGCAACAAGCGCGACATCTCTGTCTATGGACAAGAATATACCAATACCACCTACAAACTGGCAAAGATGAACCTCGCCATTCGTGGCATTGCCTGTAACCTGGGTGAGATGGCTGCCGATACGTTCCACAACGATCAGCACAAAGACCTAAAGGCCGACTTCATCATGGCCAATCCTCCTTTTAACCAGAAGGCATGGCGGGCAGAGAATGAACTGAAGGACGACCCTCGTTGGGTTGGCTACGATGTACCGCCAACCAGCAATGCCAATTATGGTTGGATTCTAAATATTGTCTCCAAACTCTCTGCCAACGGCACGGCCGGTTTCCTTCTGGCAAATGGAGCCTTGAGCGGAGATGGCACGGAATTGGCTATCCGCAAGCAATTATTATTAAACAAGGTAGTAGAGGCCATTGTCATTCTGCCTCGTAATATGTTCTACTCTACAGACATCAGTGTGACGCTTTGGATTCTAAACAACAACAAGCGCGCCCACAATGTAGAACAAAACGGACAACTGGTCAAGTACCGTAACCGCGAGAACGAAGTCTTGTTTATCGACCTGCGCCAATGGGGAGAGCCTTTCGAAAAGAAATACATCCAGTTCTCGCAGGAGCAGATACAGCAAATAGCCGAAAATTTCCACAACTGGCAGCGAGAAGGTTATGAACAAACCTATCACAACGAACCTGAATACTGCTACTCTGCCACCCTCGACGAAATCGAGCAGAAAGGTTGGAGTCTCGTGCCCAGCAAATACCTCGAGTTCCGTAATCGTGACGAACAAATAGATTTCGGCACCCGCATGCGCCAACTGCAAACCGAAATGCGCGACCTCTTGCTGCAAGAAGAAGAAAGCAAGTTGGCACTTAAAGCCCTCTTCGACAAATTAGGCTACGACCTCTAAAACTTGCCAATTCTTGCCAATTCTTGCAAAATTAGCAAGAAATAACAAGAATTATAAAAAACTTTTTATATCTTTGCCACAGGCTAAAAGGCAAAGATTATGATTGAATTACCTCCTCACATAGAGAGAAAGGCATACTCAGATGCATTATTCGGGAAAACCAGCGACGAGATAAACCAACTCGTCAATAAAATCAACGAGGATTATGATTACTGGGATAAGGTAAAGTACAAACCGCTACCTACGGGGTGTACTTCTCAGATGCTATGGTCCTATGTCAAGGCATCAAGACTGAGAGGGACAATCTTGGTTTGGCCTAAATACGGCATTAAGTTATGTGTTACCAGCCAGATGCAGCGCTTGTGTCACGAGTTCGATATGCTATTTGGTAGTTTCTGGACTTCGGAAGATGATACACAGAGCGTTGAAAGGAAACACTATCTAGCCAGTTCCTTAATGGAAGAAGCCATTTATTCAAGCCAAATGGAAGGGGCTTCAACCACTCGTATCGTTGCTAAGGAAATGTTGAGGAAGAACAAAACTCCCAAGAACAAGTCCCAGCAAATGATAGTCAACAACTACAATACGATTCAATATATCGTCGAGCATAAAGACGAACCGCTGACAGAAGAGAGTCTTCTGCATATCCATCAACTGATGACAGAGAAGACATTAGACACCCCAGAAGACGCAGGGCGTTTTAGGACGAACGACGAGGTGGTTGTGGCAGACATCATAGAAGACGAGATAGTATATCGGCCGCCATCGCATACAGAGATTCCTGAATTTGTTGACGAACTATGCCAGATGTTCAACAGCAACAATCAGCAGGTCTTCATCCATCCCATCATCAAAGGCATCATCATACATTTCATATTAGCCTACATGCACCCCTTTGTCGATGGCAATGGACGGACGGCCCGTGCCCTCTTCTATTGGTACATGCTAAAGGAAAAATATTGGCTAACCGAGTATATGTCCATATCAAGAGTTATAGCAAAGTCGAAAAATAGTTATGAGAGGACTTTTCGCTATTGCGAGAATGACGAAAACGACATCGGCTACTTCGTGACCTATAACCTGAGAGCATTAAAAATATCATTCCAACAACTTTGCGATTACATTCATCGGAAGCAACAGGAAAAGAAGGCCGCAAATGCATTCATGGCGATGGGCAACATCAACCAACGGCAGGCCATGATTCTCCAGAAATTTACTGATGAATCAGGACTTGTGATGACCGTAAAAGATGTGCAAACACTTTTCTCCATCGCATCAATGACTGCAAGAAAAGACCTCACCGATTTAGTGCAACAAGGATACTTGACGGAGATTGCCATCAACAAGGTGACTCGTGGATATATAAAAAAGCAAGAAGGATAAAATGGAATACCATCGTTTAGGCGACTATATCAGAGAGGTGAATGTTCGTAATCGGGATCTAAAGGTTACGAATCTTGTCGGACTTACGATTGATAAGGCATTCATTCCGTCGGTGGCAAATGTCATCGGCACAGACCTCTCTAACTATAAGGTAATTCGTCACGAACAGTTTGCTTGCAGTTTGATGCAGGTGAGTCGAGATGGAAAGATGCCTGTTGCCATGTTTGAGGAAGACGAAGCAATCATGTCACCTGCTTATCCGATGTTCGAGGTTGTTGATAAGACCGTTCTGATGCCTCAGTATCTGATGATGTGGTTCTCTCGTAGTGAATTTGACCGCGAGGCCAGCTATTACGCTGTCGGTGGCGTTCGTGGAAGTCTTACATGGGAAGACTTCTGTAATCTGACACTCCCCGTTCCTTCCATTGACCGTCAGCGTGAGATCGTGGAGGAATACGAAACGCTTACCAACCGCATTCACCTCAACGAGCAAATGATTCAGCACCTCGAAGCCACCGCCCAAGCCCTCTACCGCAAAATGTTCGTCGATAACATCGACAAAGAAAACCTCCCTGAAGGTTGGAGAATGGGAACGTTGGGAGAGATTTGTATAATAAACCCTCAACTTAAACCAAAGCTTAATATTGAAATTCCATTTGTTGATATGGATGCATTACCAACAGAAGGATATTATATTAGAAACATTCAAAAAAGGTATTTCTCAAGTGGAATGAAATTCGAAAATGGAGATGTTCTGTTTGCAAGAATAACACCTTGCATGGAAAATGGGAAAGCTGCAATAGTTTCTGATATATCTAATAACGAAGTGGCTTTTGGTTCTACAGAGTTTATTGTATTGCGTGGAAAGAAACAAAAGCTCACATCATTATTGGCAACAATAGTAAGAACGAAAGAATTTCGAGACTATGCGAAATCACAGATGAAGGGAACAGATGGTAGACAAAGGGTTGATCATAACACATTAGTTCTTTTCGAAATGATATTGCCTAACGAAATAGTAATAAGGCAATTCGAGGAAGATTTAACTCGATTATATTCTTTGGGTCATACTAAAAGCATAGAGAACTCAAAACTAACCGAATTACAGTCTTTGCTATTGGCGAAGATGGGGCAATAAATAAAGTAATACTCATGATTATAGCTTCAATACTGAATAACTATAAGTGTTATAGAGGAACCAATTTTGTTAAATTCATCTCAGAAAGTACCAATGAGATGAATGTTATTATTGGTAATAATGGAGTTGGGAAAAGTGCTATTTTAGAAGGCATGAACTCTTTTTTTAATGATGCGGAATGGATAATAAACTCAAGTGTAAAGGATGATGTCTTTGTCGGGATGGTATTCCTTATTGATAAAGAAAAGGTTAAACAACGGTTTACAGCAAGAGAAGTTTCTTTTTTGGATATTATTAATTCTGTATATTGGGATAAGTCTACAGGAGATAATTTATTTTCCGAAATGAGAAATCATCTTTTAACCAAAAAGGAAGATTCATATCTTGTAGCTATAAAGAAAGAACAAATGGGAAAAAATTATGAATTGTATTTGTTCAAAAATATGCAATGTGATGAAATAGAGTCCATACCTATTACTTCTTTAAATAATATGTTGCAAAAAATTGTAAATATATATTCATATTTATACATCCCTGTAGAATCTTCAGTTCCCGAATTCTTAAAGCTTGAGACACAGGGACTACAAACACTGATGAATAAAAGTATAAGGGAGGCTATAAATAAGGCTCTTAATGATAAAAGGATAAATAGACGTAAGAAGAAAATTTCCGTATTACAAATTATCAATGAGGAATTGGAGGCATACATTCAAGATGTGGAAACTGACATAAAGAAAATAAATGCTGGATATAATTATAGTTTAGGCTATAAACAGACGAAGCAGTTAACCGCAAATCATGTAACAGAAGTAATAATCGACTCTTTTTATAAAAAGCGTCGTTTGAAGAAGAATAACACACCGATAGAGACACTTTCCTCTGGAGAAAAAAGAATTGCTTTAATTGACATCATATATGTTTTTTCTTCAAAAAACGAAAATCCAGAGAAAGAACTCATCCTTGCTATAGACGAACCAGAGAATTCTCTAAATGTTTCATATTGTTATGATCAATTTGAAAAGCTATCTCAAATAGCGAGGACTTTCCATCACCAATTATTTATAACAACTCATTGGTATGGAGCCATACCTGTCATATATAATGGAAATTTATTACATATAGATGGTAACCACATAATTAAAAATTTTGATTTATATAACTATTATGAAGAGAGGAGAAACCATCCTGATGATATACAGCTAAAAGGATATTTTGATTTTGTTTCATCATTGCTTAATGCTTTTAGGAATGAAAATTATAGTTGGCTATTAGTAGAAGGCAAGGAAGATAAGAAATATTTGGAATTTTATCTTCGGAAGCAAATAGATAATGTAAGAATTGTCCCTTTGGGAGGATGTGCAAATGTGAAAAAGATTTATGAATATCTGTATATTTCATTCAATGGAGCTGGAAGTGATTTTATAAATGCAAAAAATAATAAAATTATTTGTCTCGTGGATACAGATACACTATGTACACCTTTGGCAATGGGTCAATCCCATTTGAGCTCCAACCATCCTTTATCTAAAAATTTAAAAATATATAGACTAAATGAAAATGAAGATAATCACAATATTGATTTAAAAACAATAGAGGACCCAAATAAGAATCCAACTGAAATAGAGAACGTATTAAACCCACAACAGTTTTATGATGCATTAAATAAAGTAATAGAACAAATTGGCAATGAAGATGAAAAAACAGCTTTAAGTAAATTTGAGTTTAATCCAAATGTAAAGAATAGTCGTATCAGTGGAGATTACAGTATTTTAAATCCCATTTCGGGAAATTGCTTTGAAAACAAAACTATTATTTGCGATTTTATTGATAAATATAAATATGAAATTGCGAATACTTATACATCTTTGGGGAATGAGGATGATATTCCTGATTGGATTAAGAATTTAGTGACATTATTAAAGTCGTAACAATTATGAATTATAAAAAATCATAATTCTAATTCAAAGCAAGTGTAATAATATGCATCAAGGAGAATCAGTATGGAAGAAAGATATTTGAACTTCGACGAATATATCAAGAGTCTTGATGGAAAATATAGTCAGGAAGAATTGGATGAGATGTTAGAAATAGGCCACGAAGAAATGCGTCATAGTAATGTGGATTGGCGTGAGTATGTGACCTACAAAAGGATTGATGTCCACCCAGACCCAGAAGGGGAAAAAATGGGAAGACCAATATAAAATGTAACAACTATGTCAAACTTCAACGAACACGCCTTGGAAATGGGCATCATGGAGCTGTTCAAGCAGCAAGGGTATAGCTGTCAGAGCGGTGAGACGATTCATAAAGAGTTGTCGGATGTACTGCTGCGTGATGACTTGCGGATGTATCTGATGGACAGATATGCCCAAGAGGGAATCACGCCATTAGAAGCGGAGCGAGTCATTGCGAGGCTGACGGTAGACAATGGTGCTCCTCTCTATGAGCAGAACGCACAGATGTATCGGCTGATGACGGAGGGCTTTACGATAAAACGCGAAGACGCCTTGCAGCCAGACTTGTTCGTTGAAGTGATAGATTTTAATAATACGGAGCGCAATATCTTCAAAGTGGTGAACCAACTGGAGATAAAGGGCCAGGAGAAACGCATCCCCGACGGCATCGTTTATATAAATGGTCTGCCCGTAGTGGTGCTGGAGTTCAAGAGTGCTGTGAAGGAGGATGCCACCATCATGAATGCCTATACACAACTGACGGTGCGCTATCGCAGGGACATCCCAGACTTGTTCCGTTATAATGCCTTTGTGGTGATCAGTGATGGTGTAAACAATAAATATGGCACGCTGTTCACGCCCTACGAGTTCTTCTATGCTTGGCGAAAAGTAGAGCGAACGGATAAGGCTAATGATGGTATCGATTCGCTGCATACCATGATGCAAGGTCTGTTTAGGAAGGAGCGACTGCTAAGCGTGATGAAGGATTTCGTATTCTTCCCCGACACTTCGAAGAGTGAAAGGAAGATAGTGTGTCGCTATCCACAGTTCTTTGCTACGCAAGCCCTGTATGACAACATCCTGGAGCACTCGCATATCAACATTCATGGCGACGGAAAGGGAGGTACCTATTTCGGGGCAACAGGCTGTGGCAAGAGCCTGACGATGCTTTTCCTAACCCGAATGCTGATGCGAAGCAAGCATTTGGCCAGTCCCACCATTGTACTGATTACCGACCGTACAGACCTTGACGACCAACTTTCGGGACAGTTCGTGAATGCCAAGCAGTTTATTGGCGACGAAACGGTGGTGAATGTGGAAAGTCGTGAGGAACTGGGGAGATTGCTGAGAGGCCGAAAGAGTGGTGGTGTATTTCTGACTACTATCCAAAAATTTAGTGAAGACATCAATGTGCTGTCTGATCGTGCCAATATCATCTGTATTTCAGACGAGGCGCATCGCTCGCAAACCAATATCGAGCAGAATGTAAGGGTGACGGACGAAGGCGTGAAACGCAGTTACGGCTTTGCCAAATATCTGCACGACTCACTGCCCAATGCTACCTATGTGGGCTTTACTGGCACACCCATCGACGCCACCATAGATGTGTTTGGCGATGTGGTGGATGCTTACACGATGACGGAATCGGTGGCTGACGGCATTACACGCCGCATTGTCTATGAAGGCCGAGCAGCCAAAGTGTTTGCCGACCATAAGCAATTGGAAGCCATCGAGGCCTATTACAAACAATGTGCAGAGCAGGGAGCCAACGAATACCAGATTGAGGAGAGCAAGAAGGCCGTCACGCAGATGGACAAGATTTTGGGTGACCCGCAGCGACTGGCGGTTGTGGCCAAAGACTTCGTGGAGCATTATGAAAAGCGCATAGAGGAAGGCAGCACGGTGTGTGGCAAAGTGATGTTCGTATGTTCGAACCGTTTTATTGCCTATGACCTCTACAAGCAGATTATTGCCTTGCGTCCAGAATGGGAAGAAAAGGTTGGCGACAGCGAACATACGCCTGTGGAGCGCATCAGACTGGTGATGACTCGAGAAAAAGATGATGACCCCAGGCTGCGCGAGCTGATAGGCTCGGACGAAGACCGAAAGGCACTCGATGTGTTGTTTAAGAATCCAGAATCGAACTTCAAGATAGCCGTTGTGGTATCCATGTGGATTACGGGCTTTGATGTGCCGTGTCTGGATACGATGTATATCGACAAGCCTTTGCAGAAGCACACCCTGGTGCAGACCATATCGCGTGTGAATCGTGTGTATGAGGGTAAGGACAAGGGTTTAGTGGTGGATTACATCGGCATCAAGACCAACATGAACAATGCCTTAAAACAATATGCAGGTGGTGGTGACCTTGGGGAGAATGTGGAGACTATCGAGCAGAGCGTGACAATGGTGAAGGACGAACTGGATATTCTGCACAGGATGTTCGCTTCATTCGACTTCTCGAAGTTCACCACGGGCACGCCTTTGGAACAGTTGGAGTGCCTGAAACATGCTGCCGAGTTCGTACAGGCCACGGAAAAGACACAGAACCAGTTTATGGGACATACCCAGAAACTGAAATCGGCCTTTAACCTCTGTTCGAATCATGAGGCAATTACAGATGAAGACCGTGAGCATATCCATTTCTTTACGGGTGTGCGTTCCATCATCTATAAACTGACCAAGGGCGATGCGCCTGACGCTTCGCAAATGAATCGTAAGGTAAGCCAGATGATAGCGGAGGCACTGCAGTCGGAAGGTGTGGAAGAAGTGGCACAGGTGAATGCCAATACGAAAGACCTGGATTTGCTGAGTGCCGACTATATGGCAAGGCTCGAAAAGTTGAATCTGCCCAATACCAAGGTGAAGTTGATGGAGAAGTTGCTGCGCACGGTGATTGCCGACTTTAAGAAGGTTAACAAGATGAAGGGCGTCGATTTTACAAAACGCCTGAATGCACTGGTACAGAGATATAATGACCGTAGCGATAATGCCATCTTCGCCGAGGAGGTGCTAAACGAGGTGGCTAAGCAAATGGCAGAACTGTTGCAAGAGGTCAATAAAGAAAAGAAGTCGTTCAAGGATTTGGGTATTACCTACGAAGAAAAGGCCTTCTACGATATCCTGAAAGAGATAGCCCATAAGTTTGGTTTTGAGTATCCAGAAGAGAAGTTGCTGACATTGTCTGCTGCCGTGAAGCAGATGGTGGATGATAAGTCGAAATATACTGATTGGGCGAACCGTTCAGATATTAAAGCCGAGTTGCAGATGGATTTGATACTTATTCTTGACGAACATGGCTATCCACCCGTGCCTCAAGACGATGTATTTAAGGAAATCTTTGAACAAGCAGAGAACTTCAAGAAATACGAAACGGACGAATTCTCTAACGACACCATAATTTATCAGTTAGATACCGAAAGGAGTGCATATCTAATGGCTGCCGAGGAGTGAAATAATTAATCGTATTTTCACAGGCGGATGTGTTGCGTATTAGCCAGCGATTTTGTATCTTTGCACTTGTAACTCACAAACCTTTTTCTTGAGAAGTATATGACGGAAGGACGCTATGTTATCGGGCTTGACCTTGGGGGGACCAACTCGGTCTTTGGCATCGTTGATGCAACGGGAAATATCGTAGCCGAGACTTCCATCAAGACACAAGGACACGGTTCCAACCCACAGCAGTATGTGGATGACTGCATGGTGGAGCTGCGAAAGATTATCGACAGCGTTGGCGGTATCAAAAACATCCGCGCCATGGGTATCGGCGCACCAAATGCCAACTATTACACAGGATGTATCAACATGGCTCCCAACCTGCCTTGGAAAGAAGAATCAATTCCCCTTGCCAAGATGTTCAGCGAGGCGTTGGGCGTTCCCGTAACGATGACAAACGATGCCAATGCCGCAGCCATCGGCGAAATGACCTACGGAGCAGCCAAAGGAATGAAGAACTTCATCATGATTACTCTGGGCACAGGTGTAGGCAGCGGAATCGTCGTGAACGGCCAGTTGGTTTATGGCTCCGATGGTTTGGCTGGCGAGTTGGGACATGTCATCGTGGAAAAGAACGGGCGCATGTGCGGTTGCGGTCGCAAGGGTTGTCTGGAAACCTACTGTTCCTCAACGGGCGTGGCACGAACGGCACGGGAAATCATCACAAGCACCGATACACCTACCCTACTGCGCGATATTCCTCTGGACAAGATTGAGAGCAAGGATGTCAGTATTGCCGCAGAAAAGGGCGACAAGGTGGCAAAACAAATCTTCGAGACAACAGGACGGATTCTGGGAGAAGCCTGTGCCGACTTCGCTACTTTCTGTAGCCCCGAGGCGTTCATCTTCTTCGGTGGTTTGACCAATGCAGGCGACTTAATCATGAATCCCATCAAGCATGCCTACGAAGAAAGCGTACTCCCCATCTACCGCGGTAAAGCCAAGATGCTCGTCAGTCAACTGGATGGAGCAAAGGCTGCTGTGCTTGGGGCAAGTGCCCTCGGATGGGAAATAAACAATAAAATATAAAAACAGAATATCAATATGCCGTAGGGGCTCCCTACGGTTTTTTCATTACTAAGGAATGGCTATAATTTTCTTTAAGACCACACAGGGAAACATCATTGCAACGCAATGTGAGAAGGAACTCAAGCAGGAGGACATCGACAAATTATGCTGGCTCTACGGCAATGCAAGCGTAGAAGACGAACAGAAACTCATAGGGTACTATATCGGTCCGCGCCGTGAGATGGTGACTCCATGGAGTACAAACGCCGTGGAAATCACACAGAACATGAGCATCGACGGCATACAGCGTATCGAAGAGTACTTCCCCGTAGATTCGGAGAATGCCGAGCACGACCCCATGCTGCAGCGCCTCTATAAGGGACTCGACCAGAACATCTTTACGGTCAAGGTGGACACAGCCCCCATCATGCAGATTGACGACCTCGAAACCTACAACGAACAGGAAGGACTGGCCCTCAGTCCCGAGGAAATCACCTACCTGCACAGTATCGAAAAGAAACTGGGAAGAAAATTAACCGATTCCGAGGTATTTGGCTTTGCACAAATCAATTCGGAGCACTGCCGGCATAAGATATTCGGCGGAACCTTCATCATCGACGGCAAGGAAATGCCTTCGTCGCTTTTCCAGATGATTAAGAAGACGACTAAGGAGAATCCCCACCGGATTATCTCTGCCTACAAAGACAATGTAGCCTTTGCCGAAGGTCCTATTGTAGAGCAGTTTGCTCCCGCCGACCATGCTACAAGCGACTACTTTGTCATCAAGAATATTGAGAGTGTCATCAGTATCAAAGCCGAGACACACAACTTCCCCACTACCGTAGAACCTTTCAACGGTGCCTCTACAGGAACGGGTGGAGAAATCCGCGACCGTATGGGTGGCGGTGTTGGCTCATGGCCTATCGCCGGTACGGCTGTCTATATGACCAGTTATCCGCGTACCGAAGCCGAACGCGAATGGGAACATATTCTGCCCGTCCGCAAGTGGCTCTATCAGACACCCGAGCAGATTCTTATCAAGGCTTCGAACGGTGCAAGCGACTTCGGTAACAAATTCGGACAACCGCTTATCTGTGGCTCTGTCCTCACCTTCGAGCATCAGGAAAAGGAAGGTCCACAATATGCCTACGACAAGGTTATCATGTTGGCAGGTGGTGTCGGTTACGGTACAAAGCGCGACTGTCTGAAAGGCACTCCGACAAAAGGCAACAAGATTGTCGTGGTCGGTGGTGACAACTACCGCATCGGTTTGGGCGGTGGCTCTGTAAGTTCGGTTGATACAGGCCGTTACTCAAACGGTATAGAGCTGAATGCCGTACAGCGTGCCAATCCCGAGATGCAGAAGCGTGCCAACAATCTTGTACGAGCCCTTTGCGAAGAAGATGTGAATCCCATTGTTTCCATCCACGACCACGGTAGTGCAGGCCATGTGAACTGTCTGAGCGAACTCGTGGAAGAATGTGGAGGTTTGATAGACATGAAGGCCCTGCCTATTGGCGACAAAACTTTGTCGAGCAAGGAAATCATTGCCAACGAAAGTCAGGAGCGTATGGGACTTCTCATTCAGGAAGAGCACCTCGACCATGTCCGCAAGATAGCCGAGCGCGAACGCGCCCCGCTTTATGTTGTGGGTGAGACCACAGGCGATGCTCACTTTGCCTTTGAACAGGCTGACGGCGTGCGCCCCTTCGACTTGGATGTTGCGGATATGTTCGGACATTCACCCAAAACTTACATGCGCGACAATACCGTTGAACGGCATTACGAGGATGTTAAATACAATGCCGCTCAACTTCAGGAATATGTAGCCAATGTATTGCAACTCGAAGCCGTTGCCTGCAAGGACTGGCTGACGAACAAAGTTGACCGTAGCGTAACGGGCAAGGTTGCACGCCAACAGTGTCAGGGCGAAATTCAGTTACCACTCTCCGACTGTGGTGTCGTTGCACTCGACTATCGTGGACGCAAAGGTATTGCTACGGCTCTGGGACATGCGCCCCAGGCAGGATTGGCCAATGCTGCCGCAGGTAGTGTCCTTTCCGTTGCCGAGAGCCTGACCAATATTGTATGGGCTCCTCTTACAGAAGGTCTGGACAGCGTCAGTCTGTCTGCCAACTGGATGTGGCCCTGTCGTTCGCAGGAAGGCGAAGATGCCCGCCTGTACCAAGGTGTAAAGGCGTTGAGTGACTTCTGCTGTGCTTTACAAATCAATGTCCCGACGGGTAAAGACTCCCTTTCGATGAGCCAGAAATATCCCAACGGCGACAAAGTGATAAGCCCGGGAACCGTCATTGTTACCAGTGGTGGTGAAGTTTCGGACATCCGAAAGGTGGTAAGCCCAGTACTCAACACCACTACCCCATCCACGCTTTACCACATCGACTTTAGTTTCGACCAGTTGCGCTTGGGCGGTTCTGCTTTTGCACAAAGCCTCAATAAGATTGGCGACGATGTGCCTACGGTAAAGGATGCGGAATATTTCCGTTCTTGCTTCAATGCCATACAGCAATGTATTGACAAGGAACTGATTCTTGCTGGGCACGACATTTCTGCCGGAGGTATGATTACAACCCTTCTGGAGATGTGCTTTGCCAACCAGCAGGGAGGTGTCAAGGTGAACTTGGATGCCTTCAAGTCTCCCGACATTGTGAAGATACTCTTTGCCGAGAACCCTGGCATTGTGGTGCAAGTGGCCGACAAGAACAACAAAGCATTCACCGAACTGCTGAACAAGGCAGGCGTAAGCTTCATACAACTGGGAGAAACCACCGACGAACGACTCGTACAGGTTGAACTCGATGGTGCAGAATATCAGTTCGGCATCGACCACCTACGCGATGTATGGTACAGCAGCAGTTATCTGCTCGACCGTCGTCAAAGCATGAACGGAAAAGCCAAAGAGCGCTTTGAGAACTACAAGCAGCAACCTTTGGAGATGGCCTTCAACAAGGACTTCAAGGGCACGCTGGCACAATATGGCATTACGGCCGACCGCAAGGGACGCTCAGGTGTCCGTGCCGCCATCATCCGCGAGAAAGGAACTAACGGCGAGCGTGAAATGGCATACAGCCTCTATCTGGCTGGATTCGATGTGAAAGATGTCATGATGACCGACCTTGTCGAAGGCCGCGAAACCTTGGAAGATGTCAATATGATTGTGTTCTGTGGAGGTTTCTCCAACAGCGATGTTCTGGGCTCTGCCAAAGGCTGGGCAGGTGCATTCCTGTTCAACCCGAAAGCCAAGGAAGCCCTTGAACGCTTCTATGCTCGCCCCGACACACTTTCGCTCGGCATCTGCAACGGTTGTCAGTTGATGGTAGAACTGGGACTGGTTACCGACAAGGGCGTTAAGATGCAGCACAACGACTCACACAAGTTCGAGTCCTCATTCGTTACCCTGACCATCCCCACAAACCGCAGCGTTATGTTCGGTTCACTCAGTGGAAACAAGTTGGGCATCTGGGTGGCACACGGTGAAGGCAAGTTCAGCATGACAGGTAAGGAAGACGACTATAACATCGTTGCCAAATATAACTACGACGGCTATCCTGCCAATCCTAACGGCAGCGACTTCTCTACCGCAGGCATCTGCTCTGCCGATGGTCGCCATCTTGCCATGATGCCCCACCTGGAACGCGCCATATTCCCCTGGCAGTGTGCTTGGTATCCCGAAGACCGCCGCAAGGACGAAGTCACACCTTGGATTGAAGCCTTCGTAAACGCAAGGGTATGGATTGAGCAGCATGTTTGAACTGTTTAGGACATTCTTCCAGATTGGTCTGTTCACCATCGGGGGAGGCTATGCCATGATTCCCCTTATCGAAGCAAAGGTGGTGGACGAAAAGCGATGGGTCGGACACGAAGAGTTACTCGACCTGATTGCCGTGGCCCAATCGTGTCCGGGCATCTTTGCCGTCAATATCGGTATATTCATCGGTTACAAGCGATACGGCATTCGTGGTGCCATTTGTAGTACACTGGGGACAGTACTACCCTCGTTCATCATCATCCTGGCTATAGCACTCACCTTCCGTCACTTCCGCGACAACATCATTGTAGAGCGTATATTCCGTGGCATCCGTCCTGCTGTAGTTGCACTCATCGCTGCGCCTGTATTCAAAATAGGGCGCATGGCCAAGGTGAACATCTACAACATCTGGATACCCATCGTTGCCGCCCTGCTCATCTGGCTAATGGGCTTCAGCCCCATCTATGTCGTCTTGCTGGCAGGCATCGGCGGTTATGTTTACGGACAAATCAAAGAAGACAGATTATGATACTACAGTTCATACTTCTCTTTTGGAGCTTTTTCCAGATTGGACTCTTCGGTTTCGGAGGAGGTTATGCTATGGTATCCATGATTCAGGGCGAAGTCGTCACCCATTACCACTGGATGACGATGGGACAGTTCACGGACATACTGGCCATCAGCCAGATGACCCCAGGCCCTATTGGCATCAATACGGCCACCTATGTAGGTTATACCAGCATCGTCAATGCCGGCCACGCCTGGTATTGGGGAGTATTGGGCAGTTTCATTGCCACCCTATCTATTGTGCTGCCCTCGTTCATACTGATGCTTTTGATTACTCGCTTCCTGATTGCCCACAAGAACCATCCTATCGTGGTAAACATATTCAGTTGGCTTCGTCCCGCTGTTGTCGGACTAATCATGGCGGCCACCCTTTGTTTGATGAACGAGGAGAACTTCTCATCACCCAGTATCTGTCCTTGGCAGTTCTGGATTAGCGTCGGGCTGTTCCTTTTCGCTTTTATTTCCGTCACGGTTTACAAGATGAATCCCATCCGCATCATCTGTCTGTGCGGATTGGCTGGTCTTATTCTGCTGTAGTTTTACTTCGGGTTAATTTTAGACATAAAAAAACGCCTAGCGTCTCTCGAAGACGGGCGTTTACCATGAAAAACAATCTTTATTAACCCTAAAAAACTAATACTCTCGTATTGTTTGATGCAACGGTACGGGTATTTCGTTACGCCACAAAAAAACGCATCCTTTTTCTTTTAGGATGCGCCTTTTTCTTGATGTATATCAATTCGGGATTAGTTCGCGCTCTTAAATTCGTCAAGAAAACGAACATCATTCTCCGAGAACAAACGCAAATCCTTCACCTGATATTTGAGGTTCGCAATGCGCTCGATTCCCATACCGAAAGCATAACCCGTATATTGTGTACTGTCGATACCATTAGCCTCGAGCACGGCAGGGTCAACCATACCACAGCCCAATATCTCGAGCCAGCCAGCACCCTTACACATACTACATCCCTTACCGCCGCAGATGGTACAGCTGACATCCATCTCTGCCGAAGGTTCTGTAAAGGGGAAGTATGACGGACGCAGACGAATCTTCGTATCTGTACCGAACATTTCCTGTGCAAAGAGCAAAAGTACCTGCTTCAGGTCGGCAAAAGACACATTCTTATCCACATACAGACCTTCCACCTGATGGAAGAAGCAGTGAGCACGGGCAGAAACAGCCTCGTTGCGATATACACGCCCCGGGCAGATAACACGGATGGGCGGCTGCTGACGCTCCATCACACGCGCCTGCACGCTACTGGTGTGGGAACGCAAGATAATATCGGGATGTGCTTCGACGAAGAAAGTGTCCTGCATATCACGGGCAGGATGGTCGTCGGCAAAGTTCATCGAAGAATAAACATGCCAGTCGTCCTCCACTTCCGGTCCTTCTGCCAAAGTAAAGCCCATACGGCTGAAAATATCTACAATTTCGTTCTTTACAATCGTCAGGGGATGACGGGCACCCAACTTGACGGGATATGGTGTACGAGTAAGGTCAAGGTCGCTCCCTGCGGTCTGTTCTACCTGAACGGCATCTCGCAAGGCGTTAATCTTCTCCTGTGCAAGGTTCTTCAGTTCGTTTATCCGCATTCCCACCTCCTTCTTCATCTCGGCGGGCACGGTACGGAAGTCAGCCATTACGGCCGTAATCTCTCCCTTCTTGCTCAAGTACTTAATACGGAGGGCCTCAACTTCCTCGGCATTCTTTGCCTGTAGTGCATTGACCTCCTCAATCAGCTTCTGTATTTTCTCTAACATAGCGATTCTAAATTTCCGTGACAAAGGTAGTGAAAACCGAGCGCATAAGCAAAATATGGAGAAACAAAATGCTGATGACAAGAAAACAGAATAGGTAGCTTGCGGCTGCAAACTACCTATTCTTAGGCTTCAATACACCTATTTTACTTTTTCATCTTGGCCTGATTCTTGCTCTTTACTTCGCCCTTCACCGAATATAGAGGTTCAGAGTACTTGCCAGAGTAGTTGATGCTGAAGGACTCATTGTTGCAGGTCACGCCCTGTGCCTTGATGGTGATAGAACTGCCACTCAGGCTAACATATAGTGTACCTGACTTGAAATCACTTTCATACCCCTCTTCCTCATCATCATACGCAACATTATACCAAGCTATATCTTCATATCCATCATATTCTTCCTCATACTCAAATATTCCCATATATGTCCACCAAGCAGGTTCCTCCCCTGGTACATCGTAGAAGTTCACATCTTTGGTCAAATCCAGGGTCTTGCCGAACAGAGGACCACCCAAATCGATTTCAATCATGCCTTTCTCCCCGTCTTCATCAATGCCATAGATACAGATGTAATAGCACTTTACTTCCTCGCCATTGTAGATATATCCTGTATTTCCCCCAACTTCCACCTTCGTGACTTTGGCTTTTTCTCCATCGAACATCAGATTAAAATCATCGTCGTCATCATCACCGCACGAAGTCAGCGTGAAGGAAGAAACAGAAAGCAGCAACAGGGCTGCAACGGCGCCGAACCAGCGGCTCATTCTCGAAATTGTTTTCATAGAATTTTAGGTTATTTGTTAATAATAATTAAATGTATATGCAACAAAGTTACGGAATTTATTTTAATATGTGCAAGAAAAACAAGAAAACTTATACCCTGTCAAATCAACACTGATGATTTGCAAAATCAACGGTAATGATTTTGCAATTTAATACTAATGATTTTCGAAATCAACGGTGTTGATTTTTTGACGAGACAATATTGATTTTTGAGGTCATAATTATACCCCGATTTGAGCATACAGTACTCCTCGAAAAAATGCTTATTGCAAATTCAAAAAGAATACGGTATTCACCGCATGGTGATTGCCGTATGCTCAATATAGGGTATAGTTGAGGGGGTGAAGTTCACGCCCAACGAGAAGTCACGCATTGGTAGAAATGGGAAAATGTTGGTATAATCGTATAAAAAATTAAGATTTTTTTGGAATTGTATAAATTGATTCCTATTTTTGCAGTGCAATACACTATGCAAAGACTTACCAATTACCTATTTACCAATCTATTTACCAATCTTATTTACCATGAAAAATCTTACCTCTCCGATTCTTTATCGTAGTGTCTTTGCCAGCCCTTGGTCTTACAAAATGCCCATTATCCTTATTCGGACAGCACCCCTGTTCTAATAGGTATAATGTGTCTGCACTCTTCGAAAAGCTAAGGCAAAAAGGCTGTTAGCCTTACCTTATTATATTTCCATGTTTTCCCTATTCTGAATCCGAATCAATCGGAGGCTTCAGAATACAACGGACAGGAATACGCCTTGCAGAACATATCATGCCTATGTTAGTGCTCACAAAAGCGCCTATTATGGCGTTATTAATAACCATCTAACACGAATGACCATGGAAATGCAGGAAAACGATACTCCGCCATACAAAGGACTTTGTTCAAAATGAATGTTTTGAACACTTATCATGCTTTATACAACAATTACCAATCAAGTTTTACTAAAATTATCTAATTAGCATGGAAAATCTTTTTAGAGTCCTTAATCGGCTCGGAAGTGTAGCTGTCTTTGCTATACTTTCAATCGTATTCGTCAATAGTGCTCAAGCACAGCGTAAGACGGATCAGTTAGACAGAGGTCTGGTTGCCGTGAATGTTTCTTCTGGCGTGTATGTCAGTTGGAGAGTGCAAGCAGATGAGTATTACAGCGTTACCTACAATCTGTATCGGAACGGAGCACTTATCGCACAGAATCTGTATGCTTCCAATTATGTGGACGCAGGCGGTGGCTCTTCCAGTTCCTACACGGTTGCCGCTGTCAAGAACGGAGTCGTTGGCCAGCAATGTGCGGCTGTGACACCTTGGCAGACTCAGTACTTCGAGTTCCCTGTATCCAATGTGCAGGCACGAAGTGGTGTGACGGTGTGGAAACAGAACAATCCATCAACGGCTATGGCGAACTACACCATCAACGACATTTCCCTTGGCGATGTCGATGGAGATGGAAAGATTGACTTTATCGTCAAGCGTAAGAATCAGACGGACCAGGATGAGCTCTTCCCCTCTTCGAACAAGCAGATGTACTGCCAGATTGAGGTTTATGCATCAAGCATCAATTATGGGCGTCTGTGGTGGATTGACTGCGGACCTAACATTGTTTATGGTGCCGACGAGCAGTGGGATGCTGTAGCCTTCGACTGGAATGAGGATGGTTCTTGCGAAGTTCTCTATCGAGGTGGAGCAAATACCGTTATCCATCATTCTGACGGTTCAACCGAGACCATCGGCAATGTCAATGAGAACATCAGAGACGGCATCGTCCATTCTGCCAACTATACCTTCTCCAATGCCGGAGAGGAATGGCTGATGTACATCAACGGCAGAACGGGATATACATACGATGTCATTACCTATCCTTTGCCGCGCGGCAATGCGTCTGACTGGGGCGATTCGTATGGCCATCGTTCAAGCAAGTATTTCATGGGAGCACCCTATCTTGATGGCGTGAACCCCTACATCTTCCTTGGCCGAGGCATCTACACAAAGATTGACGCATGCACCTATCGTGTAAACAAAAGTACAAACAAACTATATAAGGTGGGCAACACCTGGCACAGCTACAACAATAGCGGATGGTATGGACAAGGCAACCATAACTTCTCTATTGCTGATGCCGATGAAGACGGAAGCGACGAAATCATCTATGGTTCGATGGTGCTTGACTTCCACACGGGTGATTCCTCACTTCATGGATGCTCATCTACAAATCTGGGACATGGAGATGCCCTGCATGTAGGCGACTTAGACCCGTTCAGAAACGGGCTTGAGACATTTGCCTGCAATGAGAGCAGCCCATGCAACAACTTCCGCAATGCGGCTACTTGCGAAATCTATGCACGAACCGTAGGAAGCGGTGACGACGGACGCGCCATGGCAGGAAACTTTACCAATGAATATCCTGGAGGTATCGCTGCATCCACAGGCTCTGGCATCATACCTTTGAGCTATGTGCAACCGAATCCCACCTCACCCGTTTACATCAGCGGAATGGCTAACAACTGGAATGCCCAGACGCCTTATCCCATGGCACTCAACTTCCGTATCTACTGGGATGGCGACCTGCTTTCAGAAACCATAAACGGACCGGGGTCGAGCGAAGGCTACCTCTTTGTCGATAAACTGGGACAGAGAATCTTCGACACGGGACACGGCAATTATGCTACACAATGTATCAACGGCACCAAGAAGAATCCGTGCGCGATGGGAGATATTATTGGTGACTGGCGCGAGGAAATCGTCATGAGAACTTCGGACAACCGATTCATCCGTGTCTATACCACCGTTACGCCTACCGAGCATCGTATGCAATCGCTTTGGTATGACCACCAGTATCGTCAGGCTATGGTATGGCAGACTGAAGGTTACAATCAGCCTCCTCATCCAAGTTTCTTCGTGGGAGAACTCGAAGGACTCACTCAGGCTCCTCCTGCTCTCACCTGGACAGGCCGCACAGGAATCGGCAACAATGGTTCCATCACTACGGCTCTCAACGGAAGGGATGTATTTGTTTGGCCTGACGGAAACGGCTCTCAATATTCCGTCAATATCAACAGTGGCGCTCAGCCTTCTACTCTTTTCCTCAACTCTCGTCAGACGATAGAAGGGGGCGACCGTGTCCAATATACGGAAACGAAGCACACCTGGGACCGTATCAGACTGAATGGAAGTGGCTTGTCTGGAAACACGAATCTCTGCAAGCAAGGTACTTCTGCCGCTCATCTGCCTACCCAGACGCATACCCATACGGGTAAGACGGATATCTGGCAGGGAGCTTTAATCTGCTACGGAAGCATCACGAACAGCGATATATGGGGCAACCGCTTCACGGAATTGTTCTTCGGTTCCGACCTTTCTGCCCCCGAAAGTTCATACAAATCCATTACGATGGAGTATGGTTCGGCTCTTTACATATCAAGCAACCTGAAGACGACACCTTATGTGAACGACAACGGATATGCTCACATGACTGTCAACAACCTTACCATCAAGGAAGGCTCACGGCTTGTATTCGATATCAATGGAGCAGGAAATGCCAATGGCGACCGCCTCAACATCGGCACCCTATTCGTGCGCAAGCAGAATTGGCAGTACGGACCTCGGTACCTTGTTCCCGTAATTGATATCCGCTCAAATGGCGCACTTGCCGATGGCGACTATCTGTTGGGTACTTTGCAGAATATGGCTGCAGGCTCTGCAAGCCTGCTTGATGTGAGAGTAGAATGTTCCGCTTCCGTTGCCGGACACTTCGGAACTGTATTCTTCAACAACTCCAACAAGAGCTACTACCTGCATATCGGTACTGCCATTGATGCATCATACCAACTTGACAACGGCGTTTACCTCGATGTCTTCACTCAGAACTTTGAGGATACTGACTGGATGGACAACTGGTCAATCGTTCTGGGCAATCGCCTTACGGCCGTTCAGCAGTCTAACGGAGCAAGTGGTTCCAAGTGTATCTGGTTGAAGAGCGTTCTAGACTCGAACAACGGAACATCCGCAACCTTCACGCTGCCTGCTATCTCCGAGTATGCAAACACAAGCGTTTACCAATTTGACTTCGACTTTGCACAGACTTCCATCATCGGCTCCAATGCCGACCGTGCGGGCGAGATCATCCTGCGTGACGAGAACAACAACGCAATCGCCACATTCCGCGCATTCACAGGAGCGACAACAGGCGAAATCGTGGTTGGCGGTAATGTTGTGGGCAACTATTCTGTAACGAAAGGCGTTTACTTCAGGACAGAAACCGCCCCGACAATCAACCATCATGTCTCCTTGCGCTCGTCTGCCGCAGGTACAACGCTATATATTGACGGAACGCCAATTAATATTGCATCTTACTTCGTGAAGGTAAGGAGCATCCTATACAACACCAACAGATATGCCGGCCAGATGCAGTTCGACAACATCAAACTGAACTGCAAGATAGAGGGCGCTTACGAAGTTGCTGTTACCAATGGAGGCTTCGATGCTAACAACAACACGGGCTGGAGCGGAACAGGCTTCATCTTCCAATCCTACACTAATGCCGAACATTACAACAAGACATTCGATACATACCAGACAATAACTGGTCTGGAGAACGGATGGTACATTCTCACCGTAAACGGATTCTATCGGAATGGCATAAATGATAACGGCACGAACAAGTTGGCAACCCTATATGCGAATGATGCCGCCCAGGCTGTTCGGCTCCGCAGCAGTATCGGTCTGAGCGACCTGCAGGCTGCAACAGGCCTTACCGCTTATCCCAACAACATGCATGATGCTGAGGTGGCTTTCCAGGCAGGACTGTATGGGAACATCCTTCGGGTATATGTATCCAACGGCACTTTGCTGCTTGGTGTACGCAAGAGCATAGCGACAACCTATGATTGGGCTATCTTCGACAACTTCCGCCTATATTATGTAGGCAATGGTAGTTCCTATGTACGCGAAGAACTTGACGACGATGTCCTCACAAGTGTCGAGGAAGTCAAGACCCAAACGACTCCTGTATGTTACTATACCCTTGACGGCCGTCGTACTTCTGCCGTAGAAGCAGGGCATCTTTACATCGTGAAGATGTCTGACGGAACGACCAAGAAGGTCTTGATTAAGTAACACAAACACATCACTATTCCCCTCCCCTCACACCAGAAGGGAGGGGATTTTTTATGTCCTGTCACATAATTCTTGTTCATGGCTTGCCGGTACGCAAGCTTTTCGTTAATTTTGCAGAGCATTTGAGTCATATTGGCTTATGAAAGGTTATATTTTAAGCGGCATTGTACTTTGCGCCGTACTGATAGCATCCTGCAATCGCGGGCGTACGGATGCCGAAAATGCCGACGGGGACAGCACCGAATGGGCGGGTGAACTGGAAACCGATTCCACAGAAATTATCGAGGAAGACGACGAAGGACTTTCCTTAGACAACCACACGACTGAAGTTTTCGGGGATTTTATCTTTGCCTTCACCCACAATGCCCGTTTCCGAACCGAACGAATCAACTTCCCTCTACCCGTAACCGAAGCCAACGGCACGGAACGGCACATCAAAGACAAGAAACAGTTCCGCGAAGAGTTCCGCTTGCCTGGGAATAACTACTACACCCTGATACTGAATAACAAGAGGCAGATGGAAACCCTGCAGAACGACACGGAACTGGAAACCGTTGCCATGCAATGCCTCAACCTGCACGAACAGAGCATGACAAGTTACAACTTCTACCGTACGAATGGACGATGGAGACTGAAGAGCATACAGCATTCGTCACTTCCAAAACAGTTGGAGGATTTTTTAGGTTTCTATGAAAAGTTCACTACCGATTCCGTATTCCAGCAGGAAAGTCTCGCCCCTCAACTGACCTTTGCTATGGAAGACCCCGACGAGGAAGAAACGGACATCGAGGGTACCATCGACCGCAGTCAGTGGCCCGTGTTCCGTCCCGAGATTCCGGGCGCGAAGTTCGTACACCTCGATTTCGGACAGACTTACCCCAACCCTTCACGCATCTACCTGATGCAATGCGGCATTTCCAACGGCATGTTGGATGTGTTCGCGTTCCGGCACAACGGCAACCAATGGCAGTTGGTCGGTTATGAAAACTAATTGTCCCATGAACCGACGCAACGACATCTCCCTCCTACCCTACAATACCTTCGGCATCGACGCCAAATGCCGCTCTTTTGCCGAATACGACAGCCCCGAAGAACTGGGCGAGATACTTAAAGCGTGGCAAGGGAAAGGGAAGATGCTCCATATTGGAGGGGGCAGTAACCTGCTGTTCTTGGGCGACTACGACGGACTCATACTCCACTCCAATATAAAAGGAATAAAAAACACCGACGACGGACTTCTTCGCGTAGGTGCAGCCGTTGTGTGGGACGACTTTGTGGCATACACACTGGAGAACGGATGGTATGGCCTCGAGAACCTGTCGCTTATTCCTGGTGAAGTCGGTGCTTCAGCCGTACAGAATATTGGAGCCTATGGCGCAGAGGCCGCCAACTTCATCGAGGGTGTGGAGTGTATGAACTTGACAACAGGCGAACGACGCACCTTCACAAACGCAGAATGCCACTATGGCTATCGCCAAAGTATCTTCAAAACACCCGAGGAAAAGGGTAAGTGGGCCGTGCTTTATGTCAACTACCGTTTGTCGCGTACTTTCGTACCACAGTTGGATTACGGAGGCATTCGTGCCCAACTGGAGCGTAAGGGTATAGCCCTGGACACCTTGACGGCTGAACAATTGCGCCAAACTATTATCGAACTTCGCCAATCGAAACTCCCCGACCCCAAAGTACAAGGTAACGCAGGCAGTTTTTTCGTGAATCCCGTCGTATCGCGACAAAAATATGAGGCCTTGGTAAAGGAATATCCCAACATGCCCCACTACGAGGTTAGTGCAGAAGAAGTGAAAATCCCTGCCGGGTGGATGATTGAACAATGCGGCTGGAAAGGCCGTTCGCTGGGCAATGCTGCCGTACATGACAAGCAAGCCCTTGTACTCGTAAACAAAGGCGGAGCCACAGGGCAGGACATTGTTCGCCTTTGCGAAACCATACAAGAAGCCGTCCGCACCAAGTTCGGCATTCAGATTCATCCCGAAGTAAACTTTATATGAGAATCGTCATACTGGACGGATTCACCGCCACACAGAACGACTTGAACTGGGATGCACTACAGGCACTTCCCGATGTCGAAGTTTGCATCTACGACCGCACACCTGCTGACAAAACCCTGGAACGCTGTTACGAAGCCGATGCTATACTCACGAACAAAGTCATCATCAACCGTGACACCATCGAAGCATTACCCCACCTGAGATATATCGGTGTATTGGCAACAGGGTACAATGTCGTGGACATCGAAGCGGCAAGGGATAGGGGCATTGTTGTGACCAACATACCTGCCTACAGCACGCCATCAGTGGCACAATTGGTATTTGCCCATCTGCTGAATGTAACGAATCAGATTGCACACTATGCCGAGGCAAACAGAATGGGACGCTGGACACTGAGCAAGGACTTTATGTGGATGGATACGCCTCTCACCGAACTCATGGGCAAGACATTCGTTGTCTATGGTCTCGGTAGCATCGGAGGTCAGGTGGCGCAAATCGCCACGACCTTCGGGATGCGTGTTCTTGCCGTGACTCGCAAAGATGAATCCGAACTGCCGAAGGGTGTACACAAAGTCTCTTGGGAACAGGCGCTTGCCGAAGCTGACATCCTTTCGTTGCATTGTCCGCTGACCGAACAGACACGGGAAATGATAAATAAGCATTCGCTCCGGCAGATGAAGCCTACCGCCATTCTCATCAATACGGGTCGAGGACCGCTGGTTGATGAAGCGGCCTTGGCGGAAGCACTCAGTCAGAATCGCTTGGCTGCCTATTGTGCCGATGTGCTTACCGTAGAGCCAGCGCGGGCCGACAATCCATTACTGACAGCCCCACGATGTTATCTGACGCCCCACATTGCCTGGGCGAGCCACGAAGCACGCCAGCGACTGATACAAACCGCCACACAAAACCTTTCCGCTTTCATCAGCGGGAAGCCTGTCAATGTCGTAAACTAAAATCCCCGTTTTAATAACCACCTTAGCCACTCGCTCACAAAGTAGAGCGGCCAAGGCATTGTGCGCACGAAAGAAGGATAAAGACGACGGAAGCCATTAACCACACGATTTCGGTCGGCTTTCGTCAGTTCACACCGATGGGTAAAGAATAGCCACACCTGACCACGATAAACCTTCCAACGATACGCATCGTAGAAGTCAAGAATATCGTGCGGCACTCCTTCGTCCACCAGTTGCTTGCGCAACAACAGATTTGCTTCGGCATGAAAAAAACGGTTCGGAGAGATAACCGATGTGCTGTTGCGACCATGCTTGCGGTAATAATAGATGCCCGCACAGGGACGCACCTCACGGCTATGCAGGTAATGAAGGTGGGTACAATTGTCGTCGGAGTAAAGTGGCAAAGTATCATCGAAAGGATAACGCAGATGTATCTCGCGACGCACTATATAGAGTCCATGTAGCGACCAGTCGAGACTAAGACGGAAAGCCTCCTCGCCCGTCAACATATCGCATCCATCGGCAAACACATTCCTCGCGCGTCCCGTTTCCTGACCCGTATATTCCAACTGAAACACGACACAATCGGTTTGTGGATGCTGACGGAATACCTCGACAGCAGACGCCAAAGCATCATGCGAAAGCCAGTCATCGGCATCTACCATTGTCACATATTCACCTTTGGCGTGTTGTAGTGCCAAGTTTCGTGCCACAGCCTGACCGCTGTTGTGCTGACATTGAAATACGCGCAGTCGTTTGTCTTGCGCAGCCCGATGTTGTAGTATGGCGTACGAGGTATCGGTAGAAGCATCATCGACGGCCAATACTTCCAGAGCCTGCAAGGTTTGGTTACACAGCAGCGAATCGAGCGCCTCGTCGAGCCACTCCTCTGCGTTGTGAACCGCCATTAGCACCGAAACAACTGGCTCAAGCATTATCTTCTAAACTTGGAATTTACCTTTTGTATCACAGAACTATCCGAAGACAGCAGTCGGAGCGAAAAGAGTACGGAGAGGACAAGGCAGCACATCCCAGCGGCATACTTCACCGTCGGTGTGGCCAGCAGACAGACAAGAACCGTCACCAGCAACAAAATGCCTTGCGGAATAATCAAGGCAAAGGTTCTCATGCGCATCCTATATTGATAGTAGAGCCCATACACGCTGCCAATCATAAGCAAGTCGAACAGCGCCGCTGCCGACAGGGCAAGTCCTGCTCCCGTCAATCCCATTTGGGAATAACCGAAACGCATCATAAGTACAAACACCACATCGTAGATGCACTCCATCAATAGGTAAAGCCACGAATCGGCCTTTGCCAGCGAGGTGTAGGCAATGGGCGTGGTGACTGCCTTAAAGAACATATAGAACACGGCGCATACGGCCATTGGTACTGCAGGCAGGAAGTTCTCGGTATAGAGCAGGCGTATGGCCCAAGGCATCACCAATATAAACAATATCAAAATGGGAGCCATCAATAGTACGCACACATCTATTTGCTGATTAATAGTATGGTTCAGTCGCACCGTGTCGTGGTTCAAACTGGAAAGGCGCGGGAAGAAATCAGTCTCGACAGCCTTGAATATCATACCTGCATAGGTGACCATCAGGCCGTAGCCTACACTGTAAAGCCCCACGATGCGGTCGTCGCCGAGGAACTTGAACACTTCGCCTGCCGCCATTGCACCTGCCACTCCGGCCAACACATAGGGGATGCCGATGCGAATGAGCGGCCATCCCTCGCGCACGACACTATGAGAGAAGAGGCGAACACGATAGCGATAGATGCGCACCGAAAAGAATAGGTGTATCAACGATACTGACCAGCCGCACATCACGAGCGACAGCACAATGCCACGCATCCCAAGCCAGTAGTATAGAGGTACGGTGAATAGGAAGGTAGAAAGGGCAGACAAAATCTCCACTACGGCCACCGTGCGCAAGCGTCGCAAGCCCTTCAGCACAGCACACTCCACAGCCTCGATAGGAACAGAAGCCACAAACAGCGACAACAGCATAATCTCCAGCCGATGCGGTTCGCCGGGAATGTAGTAGTCATTCAGCCAAGAAGCCAAAAAGAAACAAAGCATGGCGCCCAGCAATGCCGACCAAACGCTCCAGGTACGAATCACGCCCACAAAGCGACGCATTTCGTCCTCCGTTCCCTCCTCGTACAATTCCGATATGCGACGCACGGCATAAAACGAAATGCCGAAGTCCGTCCAGGCATTCAATACTTCCGCAATGTTCAGGAACCGCTTGTTCAGTCCCATTCCTGCCTCGCCCAGCAGTTTCGCCGTGAGTTTATTGCGGAGCAGAGTCACAAGGATTTTCAATCCCTGTACGCCACCGAACACCCAAGTGTATTTCAGCACATGACGGTAACTGTCGTCTTGCTCCCTTCTTTCCATATTCGAGATGCAAAAGTACTAAATAATATTGGATTTTTGTAAATTAAGCACGATGAATTATGAATAATTTACTACATTTGTAGGCCATGAGAATACTGCTAATTGGCGAATACAGTAATGTGCACTGGACGCTGGCCGAAGGTCTGCGCACACTGGGGCACGAAGTAACGGTCGTTTCCGACGGTGACTGCTGGAAGGACTATCCCCGCGACATCGACCTGCGTCGGCGTTCATTGGGATGGATTGATACTGCGCGTTACCTATTCGACATCCAGCGAACACTCCCGCGTCTCCGCGACTATGATGTGGTACAACTCATCAACCCCGTATTTCTCGACCTCCGTGCTGAGCGTATCCTACCCTACTACAAACGGCTACGCAAGCAGAACGACAAATTATTCCTCGGCAGTTTCGGTATCGACAAACCCTGGGTCGAAGAAGGGCTGAAGCCCGATACTTTCCGCTATAGCGACTTCTATCTTAACGGGCAGCGCCGCCTCAATCCCTTCACTTACCAGATGGAAGCCGACTGGCTCCGAGGTTCCAAGGGAACGCTCTTCGACCAGATAGCCGACGATTGCGACGGCATCATCGCCTCGCTCTACGAGAATCTGGTATGCTGTCGCCAGCACTATGCCGACAAACTCCACTTCATCCCCTTCCCTATCAATCTGGAGAACATCACGCCCAAGGAGGAGCATCCCGAATATTCCGGACTTCGTTTCTTCATCGGCATCCAGCGCGATCGCTCTATCTACAAGGGTACCGACATTATGTTGCGCGCCCTCGAGCGACTGCAAAAGACATACCCCGATCGCATGGAAATTGTGAAAGCAGAAAGTGTACCCTTCCCCACCTACCAGAACATGATGAACCACAGCGACATTCTGCTCGATCAACTATATAGTTATACCCCAGGCATGAACGGACTGTTGGCTATGGCAAAGGGACTTGTTCTTGTCGGTGGTGGCGAAGAGGAACACTACCAATCCATAGGTGAAACCGAACTTCGCCCCATTATCAATGTCTGCCCTAGCGAGGATGATGTCGTTGCACAAATCGAATCCCGACTTCTCACCCACCCCGACGACATCCGCCAGCTCTCCCTTGATAGCGTTGCCTACATCCGTCGTCACCACGACCACATACGCATCGCACAGCAGTTCCTGAAAGTATGGCAGGGGACGAGCAATACTATCCCTCCGTCGGAACAATAATATTCCATCGTACCTCGCAATAGTATTCCGCGACTTCACACAATACTATTGCTCCGCTGAAGACAAAGGTGTGAGCCCCATCTCCTTTGCCTGTTCGAGCATGAAAGCAAAGGCGGCCTCGTGGGTATTGGGAATACGGCTTTCCCAAATGGCATCCTTAACGGCTTGTTTCAGAATACCGATTTCGCGACAAGGCTGGAGGCCGAAGGTCTGCATGATTTCCTCTCCTGTGATGGGATTCGTCCAAGTGCGATAGTTGTCGCGAGCCTGCAAGTCGGCCAGTTTCTCGCGTACAAGTTGGAAGTTATGAAGGAACTGTTGCTTGCGCTCGGCATTCTTGCTGGTAACATCAGCCTCGCAGAGCAACATCAGGTCGTCGATGTCTTCCCCAGCCTCAAAAAGCAAACGGCGTACAGCGGAGTCGGTCACTTCATCGTCGGCAATGGCGATAGGTCGCATGTGCAACCCCACAAGTTTTTCCACATAGTGCATACGCTCGTCGAGGGGCAGTTTCATGCGACGGAAGATGGGGGCGACCATCTTCTGCCCAATATAATTATGGTTCTTGAAGGTCCAGCCAGCCGCAGGCTCCCAACGCTTCGAGCGAGGTTTCCCGATATCGTGGAGTAAAGCCGCCCAACGCAAATACAAGACCTG
>JAGCYD010000037.1 GCA_017960985.1 Bacteroidaceae bacterium | reverse complement strand
GAGCAGAAACGCCACAAGGTTCTGCCAAGGCTTACACTTACGGACAAAGGGAATAATCCATCCCGCAAGCAGTAACAGCACAGCATAGGGAAGTAGGAACCACCACTCGTGATTGTACGATTCGCTGAGGGAAAGGAAATTCAGTATCGCCGCACCCCAACTATCAGGATATAAAGCCGGCGCAATAATACACCCCAAGGGTATGAACAGGACAAATACCAACCAATAGTGGGAATATACCCTACGAAGCCGACGCAAAAGTGCGCTACCGCTTAAATCCGTACTTTTTGCCAGTCCATAGCCCGAGATAAACAGGTATATGGGTACGCACATACCAGCGACACGCGCCAAAGCATAAACCAATGGTTTGCCGTTTAGGAAATTGATGTATGTGGTACATTCCGCAACGCGTTCTGCCGTATTGAAAAGGTGCAGAAAGAGCATCATCAATATGGCTACGCCTTTGAGTTGCAGACTTTGTTCCTTATTCATCGGCCTCATTGTTGGTTGTTACGCGCACCCAATCAGTTGGATAGAGAGGAACTTGCCCGTGGTCGCCAGCATACCAATGGTCGGGACAAACAACAACGCCTCCATGCTGATTGTTCAACCATGCTCCCCACCAAGAGAAAGTGCTGTTGCAGATGATATGGTGACGGCAATGCGTCATCAACATCATATCCTGCCAACTGTCCTCACCTCGATTCCAGTCGATATAGGTGACATGGTCTAAGGGAAGGTTATCCTTTACCCACTGCATATCGTCGGAGAAGACATAGTAATGTGGTTGTTCCACAAGGGTTCCCATCTTTTCCAGGGTTTTCTGATAATAAGGCAACTGGCAGATGCAACCTACGGATGCAAAATGTTTCTCTTTTAGGTAATCGCCACGACGCACATGCAACGAAACGGACTTTGAGTCGGTATCCATTTGTTCTGCCATCAAGCGACTGCGTTCACTGGCCTTTGTCAGGTCAAAAGTAAATGTTTTGCGGATTTCATCCTCATACCCTTCCAGATATATCAGTTTCTGGTAAAAGCCCTTGTAATATACCCACGGCCAACAGATACGCCCGTCGTAGTGGCGCAATGAACCATGCTCGTGGCGTTCCAGTATGATGCGAAAGAGGAAAACCTCCAGTAACTTTTTCGCCCACTGAGGCCATATGACTTCTTCTTTAGGTAAACCAAACACCCGATTCATCTCGTAGCCATGATGGATATGGTAGTGCATCATGTCCGAAAGGTCGATATGGGTGTTGGGGTAGCGACTTTTCATTCGCAGGTACAGGGCATAGATGAACATCTGATTCCCCAGTCCACCAGTCATCTTTATCAGTCTCATTGCTGTAGGTGGTTTAGGAAATAATCGCGAATGGTAGTGTCGGGGACAATATGCCCGTCGGCCACAAGCCTGTCGTATTGGGGAAGACCGATGACACGGTCGTATTCCTCGTTGAGGCGACCTTGTTTGTATAGTTCATAGAAGTAACGCCAATGACGGCCACCATGCTTGCCCTGATGTGCCTCCAGTTCGTGACCGCCCTGAATCATCTTTTGGATGAAGGTGTCGCGCTGGCCTACGGAATAGTGATAGATGACGATGTTTCCCTGTCCAATGGTTCGGGGCAGCATGGCTACCTTGTGATTGCCCATGGCGATATGGAGATATCCCGTGGCACGATGTGCCACTTTCCCGCGCTGGGGTTGGAAGATGCTATAGGGTGAAAGGTTGTATTGTTCAGGATGACTTACAGGAATGACACGCTGCTCCCATTCGTAGAAGGGACAACCCTCCTGGGGATACATGCAATAGGCTGCACAGCGAAGAATGCGCTTGTTGCATTGTTCCAGTTCGGTCTTTAGATTCCCAGATGGAGTATACCAGAACTCGTCGGCATCGGCATTGATAATCCAGTCGGCATGATAACATTCGATGGCTTTCATCACCATGTTGTCCACCCATTGTTTTTGTTCATAACCCGTGGATGGCTCCTCAATCACCTCCAAAATCCAACCTTTTTCCTTGTATTGCTGGATGATGGACATTGTGCCGTCGCTGCTGCCGTTGTCGGTAATGATGAAACCATCCACTCCCATGGCATGGTGAAAGAGTAGATTCTGTTCCAACTTCTCTTCCTCGTTCTTCACCAGAAGAGTCATTACCAGACGGGGATTTTGAATGCGCGACTTGGCGAAGGGTAACTGAACCAAAGCCTTCAGCAAGCGCTTGGGGATTTTCTTTAGTATCTTACTGCTTGGCATCGTAGGCTTGGGTCAATAGTTCAAAACATTGTTCGGCTTCAGCACCCCGAACACGGGCATATTCCTCGGCCACGATACGGCGTTGGGGAATGGTGGTCGGCAGACGGTCGGCATAGTTGCGACAACCTTCTTCAATGCTGACCTCGTGGAAACGAATGCGATTGAGGTCGATAATCTCCACACGAGGTTCTCCGTCGGTTCCCATTCCCAAAAGGATGTTACCCTGTGAGTAATCAAGGTGTAGCATGCCGGCCTCATGCAAACGGGCCGTAGTGCGAGCGATGGCGCGCAAATAAAGTTCCTCTTCGTCGGGCGAAAGCCTATGTGCCACAATATCCCAGTAGGTATGGGGTAACTGCGAGCGCAGACTTACATAATAACTGCGACCGAACAGGAGCCCCAGGAAACGCTCGGTATAGTAAGCCACAGGGGCTGGTGAACCGATACCTTTGCTGAGGAGCAATAGGGAGTATTCGTAGGAGCGACGAGCTTTAGACTTCCGGAAAAAGCCATACACCAAACGGTTGAATAGATTGGGTGTGTGAAAACTTTTCACGATGCAGGTATGCCCCTGCCATGTGAACTCGCGCAACTCGTTCCGCTTCTTATAGATTAGTCGACCCTGCTCCTCGCGAAAGGATTGAGGCAAAGACCAAACGAAAGGTTCCAGTTCCTTAAAATCTGGATGTGTTACCACGACGGCTGGTCGCAAGGATAAGAATCGTCGATGCTTCATATCTTATCGAAACCTTTCGTGAACTTCCGCCAGTAATAAAGGAGGGGATTCTTGTATTTCAGTTGTTTCCAAGGCCTACTGCCATGAGGACGATGGATAACGGGTAGGGAGGTGAACAGGTAATTGTGCAAACCTGATTCCAGAGAACGATGTGAAATTGTCACATCAAACCAGTTCTTAGTGGAATCCAGCTGGTCGAAATCGACACGATTCAACAACTCTGTTGTCAGCAAAGAACAGCAGAAAGAACAATGGCGACGAGTGTCAATGACTTGATTTGCTTTACCCTTGGCATACAGATAAGGGTAGTTTATCTCCCCCTCATTATCTACCGTCACGGCTGCAGCGATGCCCGTATCTTTTTGCGACAGCGCACCATTCCACAAGCCTTGTAGCGTCTCTGGCCGAACCACGACATCACTCTCTACAATGAGTAGGGCAGCATCCTCCTCCAGACATAGTTTTCGCTCACGCTGAAGCACAAGTAAGTAATTGGGCGAGGGATGGTCGGTTATATCACAGAGATTCACCAACTGAAAGCCCATCTCGCGAGCAGCCTCCTCTAATCGGAGAGTATTCTCGGGGGTGCTAAAGTCATTATATAATGTATAGGAAGATGGTATGTTTAGCTGTGACGTGAGGACAGCACGCACGGTTTCCAGCGTAGAGTCGATGCTATCCTTCACGGGGGTAATGATATGCAGATTCTTCATTCTGTCGTGCCTTATAGGTCAAAGGTACGATATTATCTCTGAATACGGAAATTTTCCGTAAAGAAATTAAATCCAATGGACACAAAGGGCACATCAGATTTTCTTTGTACCTTTGTATCGTTGCAACAAACTATGAAAGTCGTCGTTGATGATAAGATTCCCTATATTCGCGGACAAGTGGAGCGCTTGGCCGACGAAGTAGTGTATCTGCCCGGAAGTCAGATTGCAGCTGGCGATGTGCGCGATGCCGATGCACTCATTATTCGTACGCGCACATATTGCAATCGTCAATTGCTGGAGGGGAGTCGGGTGCGTTTCATTGCTACGGCCACCATCGGCTACGACCATATTGATACGGAATATCTCCAAGAGGCAGGCATCCAGTGGACGAACTGCCCTGGCTGCAATGCCACCAGTGTGGCACAATATGTGCGCAACTCCCTTTTTGTGGCCGAACAACAAGGAATCATTCGTCTATCGGAAGCAACTGTTGGCATTGTGGGCTATGGCCATGTGGGTATGGCTGTCTATAATGCTTTGCAACCCTATGTAAAAGAGGTTCTGCTCAATGATCCGCCTCTTTTTGAGCGTGAAGAGGAAAGATCTTCTATTTACTATTCACTCTCCACTCTCCACGAAAGGTGTGACATCATTACCCTTCACACTCCCCTTACATACGATGGGCAATGGCCGACTTTCCATCTAGTGGACAAACAATTTTTGGCCAATTTGAAACGACAACCTATCCTTATCAATGCGGCACGGGGAGAGGTAGTAGATAGCAAGGCTTTGGAAGAAGCCCTCGACGAAGGCTTGGTGTGTCAGGCCATTATTGACACTTGGGAGGACGAGCCACATATCAATCGCTCGCTTCTTGACAAGGTCTTTATCGGCACTCCACACATTGCAGGCTACAGTGCCGACGGGAAGGCCAATGCTACACGGATGGTACTCCATGCATTGTCGGTATGGATGGGACGGGCAGAGCAATTCGACATACAGCCTCTGTCACTGCCCGAAGACTTCATACCAGCTCAAGACGAACGGGAACTGGCCCTGCAACTATATAATCCTATAACGGATAGTCTGCGACTGAAACAAACTCCTGATTCTTTTGAGGAACAGCGCAGTGCCTATCCCCTTCGGCGCGAAGTTTATGGGTAGTTCTGTTTTGCACACTTTGGTTTAATTTGTGTACTAAAAACGCATTTAATCAAACGAAAATTTGGCATTGTGGAAAATCTGTTGTATCTTTGCACCCTGAAAACACAAAGAAATCATTTCTAACTATTCATTAATAACTAAATTTTAAAGTTATGGCAGAGATTGAAGCAAAAGTAAAGGCTATCATCGTTGATAAACTTGGTGTAGACGAATCTGAAGTTGTAGAGAATGCAAACTTCACTCAAGATCTGGGTGCAGACTCTCTCGACACCGTAGAGCTCATCATGGAGCTTGAGAAGGCTTTCGATATCACCATTCCCGACGACGCAGCCGAGAAAATAGCCACTGTAGGTGACGCTATCAAGTTCATTGAGGAAGCTAAAGCCTAAAGTATCAAAAGAACTGAAAGGGAGTTAAAGGAGAGTTATGCTTTTCCTTTAACTCCCCTTTTGTTTCCTAAAATAAAGATATTATGGAATTGAAAAGAGTAGTAGTAACAGGTATCGGTGCCGTTTCGCCATTGGGTAATTCTGCTGAGGAGACTTGGAAGAATGTACTGGCTGGCGTAAGTGGTGCTGCACCTATTACACATTTCGACACAACCAACTTCAAGACCACCTTTGCCTGCGAAGTAAAGGACTTTAATGTGGCTGACTTTATTGACCGCAAGGAGGCCCGCAAGATGGACCCCTATTGCCAGTATGCGATGGCTGCCGCCACGATGGCCGTAGATAACAGCAAACTGGATTTGGAATCTATCGACAAGAACCGTGTGGGTGTGGTGCTCGGAGTTGGAATCGGCGGTATGCAGACTTTCGAGGAGGAAGTGAGTTACTATGCTACCCATGAAGACCAGGGTCCTCGATTCAATCCTTTCTTCGTGCCCAAGATGATTGCCGACATTGCTGCGGGTCACATCAGCATGAAGTATGGTTTCCATGGTCCTAACTATGTTACCTCCAGTGCATGTGCCTCGAGTACGAATGCCATTGCCGATGCCTTCAACTTGATTCGTCTGGGCAAGGCCAATGTCATCGTTACTGGTGGTGCTGAGGCTGCTATCCGTCCTTCTGGTGTCGGTGGTTTCAATGCCATGCACGCCCTGTCAACCCGCAACGATGAGCCCCAGAAGGCCAGTCGTCCGTTCAGCGCCAGTCGCGATGGTTTCATCATGGGTGAGGGTAGTGCCGTGCTGGTTCTTGAGGAACTGGAGCATGCTAAGGCACGCGGAGCTCATATCTATGCAGAAATGGCAGGTGCTGGAATGAGCGCCGATGCACATCACATCACCGCCTCCCATCCCGAAGGCCTCGGTGCCAAACTCGTCATGCAGAATGCACTCGAGGATGCTGGTATGAAACCCGAAGACATTGACTATATCAATGTTCACGGCACATCTACACCTGTCGGTGACATTAGTGAGGTGAAAGCCATCAAGGATGTGTTTGGTGAGCATGCATACAAACTGAACATTAGTTCTACCAAGTCTATGACGGGTCATTTGCTCGGAGCAGCAGGTGCCATCGAGGCTATGTTCAGTGTATTGAGTGTGGAGAACGACATTGTTCCTCCCACCATCAACCACGAAACAGGCGACGAAGATCCCGAAATCGATTACAAACTGAACTTTACCTTTGGTAAGGCACAGCAGCGTACGGTGCGTGCTGCCCTGAGCAACACCTTCGGTTTCGGTGGACACAACGCCTGTGCTATCTTTAAGAAGTATAAAGCATAAAGTCCTTTAAAGTCCTTAATGACCTTAAAGACCCTATGGATTTTCAAGACTTTATAACATGGATAAAGCTCCCCGTCTGTAAGGACAGGGAGCTTTATCGTTCTTTCCATCAGATTCTGGGTTTCTATCCACGGGATATTTATCCCTACAAGGTTGCCGTGATGCACAAGTCGATGGGTTTCAAAGAAGAAGGGAAGCGCATCAATAACGAACGGCTGGAATTTCTTGGTGATGCCATTCTGGGAGCTGTGGTTGGACATATTGTATTTAAGCAATTCCCCAAAAAGTCTGAAGGTTTTCTGACGAATACACGCAGTAACATCGTAAAACGACAGTCGCTGAACAAAATAGCACGGGAAATCGGCTTTGACAAACTGATACTCTCCAACTATAAACAGCAAACCCACAATAGTTATGTGAATGGCAATGCCTTTGAGGCATTAGTCGGGGCGATTTATCTCGACCGCGGTTACGGACATTGTGTGCGTTTTGTGCGTAAACTGGTGATGAGTCATCTTGTAAACATCGAAAAAGCGGCTTATGGCGAGGTGAATCATAAGAGTAAACTCATTGAGTGGGGGCAAAAGCATCATATCGAAATAGAGTTCTTGGCCGAACAAAGCACAGGGAACGAAGCCTCTCCCATATTCCATAGCTATGCTAAGATATCTGGCATAACATGTGGGGAAGGCCAAGGCTATTCCAAGAAAGAAAGCCAACAGTCTGCAGCCCAGGAAGCCTTAAACAGACTTAGCACCGATATTACATTCCGTGATTCGCTACTAAAAGCCAATATGGGAGATAATAACGACATGGAAGAGCCCATCGCAGAATCCAATCATGAAGAAGAGAGCGAGAAAGAACTTGATTTCGATCTTTCCGACATCAGCATGAAGGAAAAGAACCGCGAGCAGATTATAGCTGAGGCTGAGGCTCAGGCATTTGCTGGCGGATCCTCTCAAGAGTCTTAACGGTTATTATATTTCTTTTCTAACCGCCGTGCTTCTTTTTTCGTAAGCAGTACGATGGCTCCATGCTTGGGCGAACGGAAGTTTGTGGTTTTCATCACACCTTCGTTGAAGCGTCCCAGATGAGTCCAGTGTTCAAAGTCTGTGGTCTCTGCAAACCCGAAATTGTGAGGCTGGATAGAAAAGATATCATACATCAACACCCACTTGTTTTCTCCAATACGCTTGAAGATGTGCGGAGCCTCGCAAGCCCTGGGTTCAAAATCGACAAAGTCTGGTTCGTATTGCCAACCTCCATCGGGACGGTCACTCCAGGCATGTTTGATACCCGATTTCCCATCGTGAGCCACATACATCAGGTGATACTTACCCCAAGCATAGGTAATGTCACCGTCGATGGCAGATTTTCCGTCGATGGGGTACTCAAACAAGACTTTAGGCTTTGTTTCCAGGGTGTTGAAATCGTTATTCACATAAGCATAGTAAAGTTTAGTCTGTCCGTTGCCGAAGCGCATCGTAAAGTAGATCATCAATTTCCCGCGTGTTGTGTCATAGACAACCTCGGGTGCCCAGGCGCAGCCGATTTCGCTAAACTCATCCCCCAATTGGTCTATTCGCAGGATGGTACGCTTCCAATGAATCAGGTCGCGCGACTTCATCAGCACCAGTCCACGGTTATTGCCCCAGCCGTATTTCTGTCCGTCGCGTTCCCATTCTGTATCGCGATACCCTGCTTGCTTGGCATAGATGTGTAGATCGGTCATGGCTAGATAGAAAGCCCCGTCGGGACCGCGCATGATGTGTGGGTCGCGAATACCCCGTTGTTCAGCAATGGTATCACCAGCGATGATGGCTTTTCCGTCGTTCAATGCCGTAAAGGTATAGCCGTCATGACTTATGGCCATATGTAGCCCATGATCCTCGTCTTGATGGAATACCATCAGATATGCTGCTAATTTCTTCTCAGTCGGGGAAGACTGTTTGTTCTGCTTTGCCTGAGCCGCGATGCACATCATTGCAAATGCGGTAGCAATCCATAAATGTTTCATAAAAAAGAGTTTTAAGAGTTTGGGCATAAAGTTACTACTTTTTTTCCTTTTTCAAAGGATTTTTCGTAAGTTTGCCCTCAATATAAACACTATTTATGAAACGAATTGTCGTACTGACTGGTGCTGGCATGAGTGCAGAAAGTGGCATCAGCACTTTCCGGGATAGTGGCGGATTGTGGGACAACTACAATGTGGAGGATGTTGCTACGCCTGAAGGGTGGGAGCGTGACATGAGCCTTGTTACCGATTTTTACAATATCCGACGAAAGGAGTTACAGACCGTAAAACCTTGTCGTGGGCACGAAGTGCTTGCGCAGTTGGAACAGGAATATGATGTCACCATCATTACACAGAATGTAGATAACCTGCATGAGCGCGCTGGAAGCACCAAAGTCGTACATCTGCACGGTGAACTGATGAAAGTAACCAGTAGTTTCGACCCCAACAACCCAAAATATATTGAGACATTGGCTCCCGACCACCTTGAGGTGAAGATAGGGGAAAAAGCAGCTGATGGAAGTCAACTTCGTCCCTATATTGTATGGTTTGGCGAACCTGTTCCAAACATTGAAACGGCTGTGGCGTTCAGTGAGCAGGCAGACATCTACCTCATCATCGGTACCAGCCTCAATGTATATCCTGCAGCTGGACTTACGGCCTATGTGCCTATAGATACCCCCATCTATCTTATCGACCCCAAGCCTGTACAGTGGAACTCCGCACGAAAGTTCACGCACATTCAGGCAGGTGCATCTGAGGGAATGGAACAATTTATCAAATTAATTCACAAATAGTTCACGGATATGGCTAACATAATTAATATTCGCTGCAAAAATAATGGGAAGACCTTTCCCATGCCTTTGGGGTGCTCTTTGAAAGATGTTTATGAGCAATCACAGGTTTCCATGAACTATGGACCTGTTTGTGCTCGTGTAAACAACAAAGTACAAGGGCTGAACTACCGATTCTATAATAGTAAGGATGTGGAACTGCTTGACCTGACTTCGGCAAGTGGTATGCGTACATATACGCATAGTCTGTTCTTTGTGTTAGCCAAGGCCGTAGAGGATGTGTACCCTGAAGGTCGCCTCATCATTGGTGCCCCAGTTTGTCGCGGTTTCTACTGCGAATTGTATATCGGTCGTCCTATCACAAAAGAGGATGTAACAAAGATACGGAAACGGATGCAGGAAATCATAGATGCAGACATGCCCATTCATCGTATTCAATGCCCGACGGAAGATGCCATTCAGATATTCCGGCAACATGGCATGGAGAGCAAGGCGCAGCTTTTGGAAAGTCAGGGAAGCCTGTATTCTTATTATTACCAGATTGATAATAGCATCGATTTCTTCTTTAGTTGTCTTTTAACCCGCACTGGCCAGATTCATTTGTTTGACCTCGTTCCACTCGACGAAGGAATGCTCCTGCGTGTACCGTCCCGAAAAGACCCTTCCAAACTTGAGGAGATGGATGTACAGGAAAAGAAACTGGCCGTGTTCCGTGAATCACACCGTTGGCGTCACATCATGGGCGTAAGGAATGCAGGAGATGTAAACGCAGCCATCCAAGCAGGCAAGGTATCAGTCCTCATAAATGTTGCTGAGGCCTTGCAAGAGCGAAAATTGAATAAGATAACCGACGAAATCGTAGAACGGGGTGCCAAATTGGTATTGATAGCTGGGCCGAGTAGTAGTGGAAAGACGACCACAAGTAAGCGTATAGCCATACAGCTTATGGCATGTGGCCTGCATCCGCAAACGCTTTCCACCGACAATTACTTTGTCAATCGTGTGAATACCCCACTCGACGAAAATGGGGAATACGACTTTGAGTGTATCGAAGCCCTTGATACAGCATACTTCAACCAACAGATGAATGCGCTGTTGAATGGTGAAGAGATAGAACTCCCTCGTTACGATTTTGTAAGTGGCGAACGGAAGTTTGAGGGTAAGAAATTAAGAATCGGACCAGATGATGTGATTATTTTGGAAGGCAACCATGCCCTAAATCCCATTTTATCACAGCAGATTCCTGAAAACAAGAAATACCGCATCTATGTCTCTGCCATGACGACCATTGCCCTCGACGACCATAACTTTGTACCGACCGAAGATGTCCGTTTGTTGCGCCGTTTGCTGCGCGATAACAAATATCGTGGTTATTCCGCATTGGAAACCATCCGGCGCTATCCTTCCGTAAGTCGGGGCGAAGAAAAATGGATCATTCCATTCCAGGAAACAGCCGATGCCACCTTCAATTCAGCCCTACTCTATGAGTTAAATGTCTTTCGGGCTCAGGTGATGCCTATTCTCGAACAAGTAAGCGAGCGTGAACCAGAATACAGCGAGGCTTCTCGTCTCCGTAAGTTCCTCCGCTACTTCCTTCCCGTTCCCGCTCACCAAGTTCCACCGACCTCTCTCTTGCGTGAGTTTGCCGGAGGTAGTTCATTTAAGTATTAATATGCCCAACAACGAAATAGAACAAAGATTGGAGCATCGCGGTGTCAAACTTACCGCTATGCGATTGCTTGTTTATCAGGAACTGGAACATGCCCGTCGTCCACTTTCTCTTCGCGAACTCGAGGAGAAGATGCCGACAGCAGAACGCAGTACCATTTTTCGGACACTAACGCTCTTGCTCCAACACCACCTTATCCATGCCATAGAAGACGGTAGTGGTTCACTCCGCTACGAAGTATGTCAGGGAGACGATGATTGCACACTCGACGACCAGCACATTCATTTCTATTGTGAACATTGTCATCGCACCTACTGCTTCCATGATACAAAAATCCCTCAGGTATCATTACCCGAGGGATTCCAAATCTCTTCTATCAATTATATGGTCAAGGGACTATGTCCGAGTTGTGCGACTCATACTCCGTAGTGTCTTCTATTCCCGCCTGGGCCAAAGCCTCTTTCCGCTCCACACAGGTGCCACACTTTCCGCAATGCTTCTCACCCCCCTTGTAGCAACTCCAGGTTTCTGCATAGTCAATTCCCAGTTGCTTGCCCCGGAGAGCAATTTCCCCCTTTGTTAGATTCGTATATGGGGCATCAATGCAGATATGGTCGTATGTCCCTTCTCGTGTGGCTTGCCCCATCGCTTGTATAAATCCCGCACGGCAGTCGGGGTATATAGCATGATCTCCGGCATGGTTGGCAATCATCAATCGTTTTAGTCCTCTGCTCTCCGCCAGTCCACAAGCAATGGAAAGCATAATGCCGTTACGGAAAGGCACCACTGTCGAGCGCATATTCTCGTCCTCGTAGTGTCCCTCAGGTATGGCTTCAGCTCCGCTCAGCAACGACGACTGGAAATACTTCTTCATGAAGTCCATACTTATCACCACATGCTCTATACCCAATCGCTCGCAGTGCATTTTTGCCAAAGGTATCTCCCGTGGTCCATGATTCGCTCCATAGTCAAAAGTCACGGCTAATGCTATTTCCTTGGCATATTCATAAAGCATTGTCGTGGAATCCATGCCTCCAGAAACGATAATTAATGCATTTTTCATACTTCAAATTGATATATATCAAGAAAGTGGCACTTTTTTACATAAAAAACTAACTTTTTCTTGCCGTTTTCTTGGAAACCCGTACCTTTGCATCAGTGTTTTTCATGGTATTAGATTTAAGGTTAATGAAAGATTGGTTGTCGTGAGACAACCTTCTTTTTTTATATACCTATCATTCTCCTAAAACTATGCCATACAACGCCCACTGACACGCGTTGATATTTGATTCTCATCTTAGGATTTATATATATGTGAGTTTCCCCTTGCTGTGCCATTTGCCAGTATAAGCTGAAATGCTCACAATAGACTTCCACCCGTGAATCCTTGTTGGGCATAGCCATATAGCGTAGTCCTTTGACTCTATTGAAGCGGTAAATCGCCAAACCTCCAAAGGCAGAGAATACTCTCACCCATTCTTCTTGTGCTCCTACTGCACCATATTTTTGGGCGAGCAGTTTTACTTTCTGTTCGGTTTGTGGTGTTTTCTCATCCCCATATTCTGTGAGCGCATAGGTGTCGTGATATCGCAGGGTCATCCGGGGAGATGTGGAATAACCAAAGGCCGTCACTGCGTCCCACTCCTGTTTCGAGGTGAACGACGACACGATTCCATCCAAATCCATACGCTCCACATCCATATCCACCACCATCAGGAAATCGGCATCCCCCCCCTGTGCCTCTATGTAATCCATATACTGATTACGCAAAGCTGCCATCTTCGCGATTCGCTTCTCCGAGAAGAAAGGATTACATGCCACCTCGCTCTTATGCGGTGTGGTTTGTTGTCCATCTGTATCTTCCAGAAACACATGTATCCTTTCTCTATCCGTGTTCTCCCATTCCGATAGCAAATGTTTTGTAGCATCCTTGCTGTCGTTCTCGAACATTACCACCCGATAATCCGCAAACAAGGAACACAATTGCTGAATAATAGGGATATTTCTCCTTAGCCCCCGTTCTGCATTCCTGACGATGCCACAGATGATAATGCTTTTTTCTTTCAGTTGAGTCAGAACCATTATTTTTCTATCAATTGGCGTATATCCTCAACAATCTCTTGCGTCACCTTTTGTGCGTCAAATATCACAGAGGTCTTCAGTGCCTCATTCGCAAAACGGTCATAGTCCCCCAGAATATCACAGATAGCCTTTATATAGTCTTCATCTTGGAACTCTGCAGGAACTAAAAAACCATTTTTGTCATTCTTTACAATACAACTAATGTCACCCACATCCGTCGAAACCACAGGCAGTCCTACGGTCATAGCCTCTGCAATTGCGGTTGGCATACCCTCATAGGTAGAGGCCATGAGCAACATACGGCATTTGCTGTCGAAAGTTTGCATTTCCTCGTTCGGTACTTTCCCCACGAAATGCACCTTGTCTTCCACACCCATTTTGCGAGCCTTGGCTTTCAGGACTTCCTCTACAGTTCCACTCCCTGCAATGTAAAAGTCATTTTCCGCCTGGATTTCGTTAGGTAGTTTGGAATAAATCGCAATCAGGCGATCCACCTGTTTCATCGCCTCCAAGCGTCCAGCGAACACAAAGCCCTTTCTTTGTTCACAAGGTATAGGTTTTGCCGTTCTGATTATCGGATTGAAAATCTTCTTTCTCCCCTCAAATATCTCCCCTATTGTATAACGAAATGCAGCTTTCTTGTCTATGTGTTTATACATCCAGTCAAACACACCGCTCATCACCATGGCACCTTTGAATCTCGATACCAGCATCGGGTTCTCATTTCCATGGAAGATGTGTCCGAAAGGTTGTTTCATAAACGATAGGACAAAACTTGCCTCAGGAATATGTGACAATACAAAATCATATTGCCTCATTACCTTCCGTTTGCGTAGGAAGAATAAGAAGGTGCTCACCCTATTGGGTATCCAACTCCCATGTTTCAATTTCGGGTAGAGATAGGTCACATCAAATGCTTCCGCCAGATACGGATGCATATTCCGCATCAACGGAGCTACGCCACCATAACTACTCTCTTTTGGGTCGCTATTTACTATTAACAGTCTCTTCATCCTCTTACCACTCAACTATTAACCCAATAACCTTTTAACCTTTAACCGTTAAACACTTAACATATTCGCTCGGCTCTGCCGCTTTTACAAAGCGAAGCGACTAAAAGAGCCCGTTAACCTTTTAACCTTTAATCGTTAACCTTTTCTTCTTCCCTTTCGGGGGAGGGTTGGGGAGAGGGGCCTTTCTTCGGTGCATTCATGATCAGTCCCAACAGCATAAAGTATCCCATACCCTTTCCTGATAAGTATGAAGTGTCCGCAACACTCTCCAGGGCCAAGGCAAAAAACGCCATCAGTCCCACCTTGTAGTATTTCAAATCCTCTAGATTTTGAATGGTAATCAACCTTCGTTTCCAGAATACGAGGAAAAGAAATACCCCCACAAGTCCATATTCTGCCAATGTCGGATAATAGGCATCTGCCATAAAAGAAGGGGTTATTTCCGACAATCCCCATACTTCATCCAACCCATATTTATGATATAAGGGGGAATAATACTCTTTCGCTGCGTTCGTGCCAAAAGTCCCCAATCCACTTCCAAATGGGATGTAGTCAAACAGAATTCGTATGGATGCTTTATAAGTTTCAGGACGAGCCATACGCTCATAGCCTTCTCGCTCCCATCCCGATACAAAATAGGCTTCAAACCTTTCCCAAGTAAAAAATATGATCACAACCCCTAAAAGAGACACATATCTGGCAGACTTAAACGAGAGCACTTTCATTCTTCTTTTCAAAAAGAACAAAACAGCCATCAATGCCACATATTCTCCTATAAACTTCATTTTAAAACTCAGCAGACCTATAGATGCAATTGCACCGACAATTATTAGATTTTTTTTTGTCTCAGGCTTAAACAAGTAATACATCAAGGCACAATTTAAAGCCAACTGCCCGATACCGACATCCTCCCCTCGACCTCGAGAGAATGGCAAATATATAAGAATGGTAAGATACATCATCCATAAAATAAGATCCAGTTGTCGCTTACTGAATCGAGGGGATAACAACCAGGTACAATAAAATACCACATACGGCCTCACTTGTTGTTGAAAATCCAGATAGACACTTGCACTAACATTCACGGCCATAAACAAGGAATACAACAGATAAAATATCATTATCGAGATGTATATCCATATTTCTTTCTTTACTTTACCTTGTTTAATCTTTCCCCATCGCATTCCTGTATATAGGAGCAATACAAGCGTCATGGCCTCGTCAATCCATGTTGGCACTTTCTCCATATTGTAGAAAGCAATGCAGAGAGGGAAGTATAGTATCCAGAAGTATGTATAAAATGAACCTACTGACATTTCTTTTATCGTCTATTGAGTTGCCTTTTCATTCGGTTTAGGAGCAACAGACACCACTCCGGCACATTCCTCCTAATGCGTTCTTTCCACGAACCTTTTCCCGTTGTCCACGACCCCATATATTGGTGAATTGTTCTTGTATTAGGAGTGATGTGTAACCTCCCTGTCACCACATTGATGGGGGCAAAATACTCCTTGGGGTAGATTGTTATGCCATCCACCTGTTGAATCCCCCTCTTACATTCCAGCCCTTTCTCCATTAAGGCCTCTGTCACATGTGCTACCACCGTCTTTAAATTCGGATTCGTCCTCGGGTCCTCGTATGTCAGTCCTCCATACATCTCTAACATCCGTTTTACAAACCCATTTTCCTTCTCAAATCCACATCCCAATCCGACATTTACGCCAAAAGCATATCGCGATGGATATCTCAGCGGACTATTCTTCCCGTCAGGGTCAGTTTCGAATCCCATAAATGCTCCCTTCGCTATGATGTCATCCATCGGACGAATCACTTCTACATCCGTGTCAAAATATAATCCACCATATTTGTATAGAATCCAGAACCGCGCATAGTCGCTCACAACCGCATACTTCCCTTGCCTATACGCCTCCGCCGTATAAGGAATCATATTCACATCAAAGTTATCCTCATTCCACTGCCAGATCTCATAATCAGGCAGATACTTTCTCCACGAAGCAATACACTGCTGTGCCAACTTTGGTAATGGATTCCTCCCGAACCAGCAATAATGTATTATCTTTGGTATCATACACTATATTCGCATTTCTGCAACCAATCCATCACTTGATTTATTCTCAATGACCAATCACCTAAACGCAAAGCCGTTTCACGGTTCTTATCTACCAAAGGTTGATAATCGTCGATGTGCATCAACATATCCTTTATTTGTTCGATTGAATTTTCTCGATCCATCGCTATTACAGGGTCATATCCAATCAAGTCTGTCAGTTCCATGGGCGCCTGGCCCACCATGATCATACGCGAAAGCATACACTCCCAATAGCGTTGTGTGAGAGTTTCTATATCTCCAGCCATTTTAGGATCAGTAACTGAACGGGGTAAGGCAATTGTGATCTTTGCATCCCCCATTGTTTCCGTCAACTGTTCACTGGAGAACTGGAACTTCCCATTCATTTTCGTACATACATAACGAATTTGTTCTTTGTTCCCGTTGCCGTTCTCGTTCCCGTTAATATTAATGTTAAGCGTACTTCTCCCAAACTCAAGCAAATCTATGCTTCTTTCTTGCAATGTTTTCCCTGCAATATATTTTGATGTGTCTATACCCTCAGGACAGAACATCACATTCATCTTGGGGGATCTTTCTTTTATCCGTTCTGCAGTTTGCGAAGAAGTAAATATGGCAGTCCGCACATTATATTTCTTTAGCCAGGTACACATTTTCTCAAAGTGTTGTGGCCAACAATCCCACACCATAGGGATTATTTCATATCGAGTATAATTTGGAAAAGTATCAAATGAAATGGAAACGGGTTCTACAAAACATAGCCTCGCCTCTATTTTACTTTTAAATATCTTCATTGAAGGCAGTCCCCATCGATATACCAGTCCATGAAGCCACCGCCACG
>JAGCYD010000036.1 GCA_017960985.1 Bacteroidaceae bacterium | reverse complement strand
TACTCTTTGTGGTGACGGCAATGGCGAGTGCCAGAGCGACTGCCCACAGGTAGAAGGCCAAATCGTGGTACTGCGACAGCCGTTCCGTAACCTTCGGCAACAGATGCCGGAAAATAGTGGCGAGAAGGAAGGGACCGAAGAGCAGGGGGAATACCCGACCGATGATGCGCAGGAAGGAACGGAGGAAGGTCAGTTCGGCATTCGGATGGATGAGCGGAACGAGTATGGGCACGAGTATGGCTGCCGCAAGGTTGATAATGATGGTGTAGGCCGTGAGTGTGCCAACATTACCGCCCAGTTTCCGGGTGACGACGGCTGCGGCAGTGGCGGTGGGGCATATCATACAGATGATGAATCCCTCGACGATGACGGTCCAATGTCCCTTGGGGGCAAGGAGCAGCAGAAGGGCTCCGAGTGCGAATGTGCCGCATTGCAACAGCAAGGCCCAACCTTGCCAGGGGGACAGGCGCAGGTCGCGGGGCTGAATCTTACAGAAGGTAAGGAACAGCATGGTGAAGATGAGGGCCGGCTGAACGAATGCGATGGCACGGTTGGCAGCAGCGTGTGTGTCGTCCAATGCGGGAATGGACCTATAGATGAAATAACTTGCTGCTCCAATAATCATGGCTATCGGGAGTGTCCAGTTTTTTAGGAAGGCGATAATGCGTTGTGTCATAGGTGCCTGATTTTCGGTGCAAAGATACGAAAAATGCAAAGACTGACGGTGTTTTGATGCTTTAGATTTTGTGTTTTTGCTCGCTTATTCGTATCTCTGAACGATGTTCTTAGATACTCTCGCTTGAAAATGCTCAAACGGGTTTGGTATTTTGCTCGCTTATTCGTATCTTTGTCGTCCGAAATCTAAAAACAGATTCTTATTTATGAATTTATATCTTCGCTTCTTCAACGAAGAAGTATTGGTTGAGACTGCTGACCAAGCAATTGATTTTCTTTCACAGATTCCCGAGATTCACTTGGATGATGCACTCTGTCAGGAGTTGCGTCGCTATGCCGAGAGTAGCAACAATTTCCCCAAGCGTTTCAAGGTGGGTCCCAAAGTCTATTTTATTGTGATAAAGAGCACTGCAAAGACGATGGAGGAGTTTAAGGCTCATGCCGCGAATGCTGCTGCAACGGCAGCGGAGGGCAAGGAAACGGTAGCGGAAATGGAGAAAGAGCCTGTAGCCAATAGCATGGAGGACGAACAGCCCGGTTGGTATCTGGCAAAGATTCAGTTCAAGCGTGTGCTTTCGATAGAGGGAACCAAGAAGTTCCAGTATGTGGATACGGATTTCGAGGCGAAACTGAAGGCACATAGCAAGGTGGACTGCTACAACCGACTGATTGACCATTTGCGGAATCGTGCGGATGTTGACCCACGCAGCCAGTTCCCCTCAATCAAGGGACGCAAGTTCTCGGCTGAATTCCTCGGAATGGAATAAACGCCTTACTTTTTTCTTCGGATAAGGATGTCTTTCAGACTGTAGCCATCGACAAAGCAACTACAGTCCACATCGCCCCGTATGCCTTTGACACGGCCCGAAGCGGTGAATTGCCATAGGGCAAACTTGGGATTGCCGTGGAGCTCGGGGAAGCCTTCGCTGTATTTGGCTATCATGAACAGATAGTCCTCGAAATGGCCGGCAAGATACTTGTTGTAGAAGTTCATACCCGTGTAGATGATGGGCTTTACGCCGTAGTAACTTTCGACGCCTTTCAGGAACTGGCGGAGATTGCGGCGCAGGTTCTCGGGTGAAGATTTGCCTTTGGCTTCGACATCTATCATCGGAACAAGGTCGTGATTGTCCAAATGGGGTACGGCTGAGGTAAGATTTTTCAACTGAGCCGTCGGGGCTGCCGTAGGACTAAAGAAATGATAACAGCCGACGGGTACGCCGACACGATGTGCTGCGCGTACATTGGTCTGGAACATCTTATCGACCAGCGAGGCATGTTCCGTAGCCTTGATATATACAAAGTTTACATCGGGGTCTTCGGCAACGGCTTCCCAGTTGATGCGTTCCTGATAGTGTGACACATCGATTCCCCGTTTGCCGAGGGAGTGCTTGCGACGACGGACAAAACTGATTTCCTGTGAGTGCTCCATAGCGTGCTCGGCAGGTAAAGGACGGAGCAGAGGGTCGGGCTCGCGCACCAGTATGGGGGATGGCGTGCTCATAACCTTCTTCTTCTCAGCCTGCACAGAGGGGGCAAGCAGGGTTGTCAGCATAATTATAAAGAGAAGTCGTCGCATTTGTTGAGCTTGTAGAAGCCTCCCTGAGACAAAGCTCGGGGAGGCTTTAGGTTTACGCTTACTTGATCTCGATTTCTTCTTTCACATCAATTTCTTCTCCCTTCTTATCAAAGAACTCATATTGTAAGAAGGCGAGTTTCTGACTGGGAATAATCTTTACGCCTAAGCCGTAGCGCAACTGCCACTGGCGCTTAATCGACCAAAGACCTTGGTTGATGTAGGCCATGACATAGGGGTGCACATGGAGGGTAAAGGATTTGATGCTCAGTCGGTTTACAAGCATGTCGATTTTGCTTTCGAGTACATCCGTGAACATGAAACTGCTCTTGATGGTGCCCTTGCCGTGACAGGTGGGGCAGGTCTCGTCCACAACAACCTCGGTGGCAGGGCGCACCCTGTGGCGGGTAATCTGCATCAGTCCGAACTTGCTCAGTGGTAAGATGTTGTGACGGGCTCGGTCTTGTTTCATGTTTTCGCACATCCGCTCGTAGAGTTTCTGGCGGTCTTCGGCCAGATGCATGTCAATAAAGTCCACGACGATGATGCCGCCCATATCGCGCAGCCTAAGCTGGCGTGCCAGTTCGTCGGCAGCACCGAGGTTCACTTCTAAGGCGTTGGCCTCCTGACCGTCGTTGTTGCGGGTGCGGTTCCCGCTGTTCACATCGACAACATGTAATGCTTCTGTATGTTCGATAATAAGATATGCACCACGCTTGAAGGAAACAACCTTTCCAAAGGACGCCTTTATCTGGCGTGTCAGGTCGAAATTGTCAAAGATGGGAAGGTTGCCTTTGTAGAGTTTTACGATGCTGGCCCGTTCGGGGTCGATAAGGCTGACATAGTCCTTCACCTCGTGGTAGATAGTCTCGCTATCGACATAAATGTTTTCATAAGAGGGATTGAACAGGTCGCGTAGCATGCCTACGGCCCGACTTGTCTCCTCGAATACCAGTGCAGGGAGTTCCTTGGCTTCTGCTACACGCCTCATGGTTTCTTCCCAACGGCTTACGAGGACTTTCATCTCGTTGTCGAGTTCGGCCACGCGCTTGTCTTCGGCTACGGTCCTGACAATGACGCCGAAGTTCTTGGGCTTGATGCTTTGGAGGACCTGCTTGAGTCGGGCGCGTTCTGCTGCCGACTTGATTTTGGAGGAAACCGATACTTTGTCCTGGAAGGGGAGCAGTACGAGATAGCGTCCCGGGAAGGATATTTCGCAGGTCATGCGCGGTCCCTTTGTAGAGATAGGCTCCTTTACGACCTGTACCAGTACTTCCTGTCCCTGCTGCAGAACATTCTGGATGCTTCCGTCCTTTTCGAGTTCTTTTTCGAGGCGTACCTTGCCGATGGCGGGTATGCCCTTTTTCCCATTTCGTACCTGTTTCAGGTACTTTTCATAAGATAGAAATCCAATACCGAGATCAAGATAGTGCAGAAAGGCATCGCGCTCGTGGCCTGCACTGACAAAGCAGGCGTTGAGTCCGGGCATCAGTTTGCGTACCTTGGCGAGATAGATGTTACCTACGCTGAAGGACGCAGTCTGGCCTTCCTCCTGAAATTCCATCAGCCTTTTGTCTTCGGCAAGGGCGATGGAAATTTTCTTCGGGTCGGCACTGATGAAGAGTTCGCTTGTCATGTTTCTTTTACTATCTTACTTTGAATTCTCTCCTTAAAGAAAGAACAAACTCTCGCAAGTATCTCCGCGGTGAGTTTGTTCTTCAAATTGGTTCACAAGCAGAATGTGAGACCACTTACTCACTATTTGCTCTTGTGTCTGTTCTTACGCAGTCTCTTCTTACGCTTGTGAGTAGACATCTTGTGTCTTTTCTTCTTCTTTCCGCTTGGCATAGCTTCTGTTTTTATTGGTTAGTAATTCGTATTCTTTTGTCCTCAGAATGTGCCTAAGACACATTACGGAGTGCAAAGATAGTTTTTTTCCGTGATTTTATGAAATATCTCTCTCGTTTTTTGCTAAATATTTGTATTTTTGCCCCGATGAACACGAATGGATTCTCACTACGCCTTTTGAAGTGGTACTCGGAGCACGGACGCGACCTGCCTTGGCGTAAGACGGACGATGCGTATCGTATCTGGGTGTCGGAGATTATACTGCAACAGACACGGGTAGCACAGGGGTACGAATACTATCTGAGGTTTGTACGCCGATTTCCTACGGTGGAGGCTTTGGCGAATGCCGAGGAGGATGAGGTGATGCAGCAATGGCAGGGGTTGGGCTACTATTCCCGTGCCCGTAATCTGCATGCTGCGGCCAAGCAAGTTCAGCAGTTGGGACATTTCCCCGACACCTATGAAGAAATCAGGAAGTTGAAGGGTGTGGGCGACTATACGGCGGCGGCCATCGCTTCGTTTGCCTTCGGCTTGCCTCATGCGGTAGTGGATGGTAATGTATATCGTGTGTTATCGCGCTATTTCGGCATCGATACCCCGATTGATAGCACGCAGGGCAAGCGCTTGTTTGCGACCCTGGCACAGGAGATGCTTGTCGTTTCGGAGCCTTCGACATACAATCAGGCTATTATGGATTTCGGCGCGGTACAATGTGTGCCGAAGTCGCCGCAGTGTGCCGCGTGTCCCCTTGCTGAAGACTGTCAGGCTTGGCTCACGAACAGAGTGGGGGAGTTTCCAGTAAAAGGACACGAGACACGAGTCCGCGACCGTTATTTCTGTTATATATATATAAGGTATAAGGGGAAGACGCTGCTGCAAAAGCGGGGCGGTGGAGATATCTGGCAGGGACTTTATCAGGTGCCGATGCGCGAGACGGATGTGCCGATGAACCAGACTGATGTGCAGGACTGGGTGGGACAATACGGTCGGCTTACCTTGCTTCGTAGTGGTTATCTGCACCAGCTGACCCATCAACGCCTGCACGCCGACATGTGGTTGCTGGAGGCGGAACGGCGTCCGCCTTTCGATGGGGTGTGGATTGCGGAGAAAGACAGGGGGGAGTATGCCGTACCCCGACTGGTGGAAGAATTATTCCAGCAAGTGTAGCCATAAATGCCGTTCCGGTGTTGGCTGTGTGGCGAAAAAGCAGTATCTTTGCACGCGTTAAACGATTAGGCTGTTAAACTATTAAACCATAACAATATGAAACTTGACATTACGCAGGCACTCATCAGTGCCGAGAAGGTTAATGCCCTGAAGGGTAAGGTAGAAGAAGCACAGGTGGCTCTGGAGCAGGGAACTTGTGCAGGCAATGACTTTTTGGGATGGCTACATCTGCCGTCGAGTATAACTACGGAGTTTATTGCCGAGATTCAACAGGTGGCCGATACATTGCGCAAGGAGTGTGATACGGTTGTCGTTGCTGGTATCGGTGGTTCGTATTTAGGTGCGCGTGCCATTATTGAAGCCCTTGCCAATAGTTTCCAATGGTTGACAAACAAGGGTGAGAATCCCGATGTGCTTTTTGCTGGCAACAATATCGGCGAGGATTACCTCTATGAACTGACGGAGTATCTGAAGGGCCGCAAGTTCGGCGTTATCAATATTTCCAAGTCTGGTACGACGACGGAAACGGCTTTGGCTTTCCGTCTGTTGAAGAAGCAGTGCGAGGAGCAGCGTGGTAAGGATGTGGCCAAGAAGGTTATCGTGGCTATCACGGATGCCAAGCGTGGTGCTGCCCGTACTTGTGCCGACAAGGAAGGCTACAAGTCGTTCATCATTCCCGATAATGTGGGTGGCCGTTTCTCTGTGCTCACTCCTGTAGGTTTGCTGCCTATCGCTATCGCCGGCTTTGATATCGCTGCATTAGTGAAGGGCGCACAGGATATGGAGAAGCAGACGGCTGTTGGTGTTCCCTTCGAGGAGAATCCTGCTGCCCAGTATGCTGCAGTGCGCAATGCGTTGTATCAGACAGGCAAGAAGATAGAGATAGTTGCAAACTACCAGCCGAAGTTGCACTACATCGGTGAGTGGTGGAAGCAGCTGTACGGCGAGAGCGAGGGTAAGGACCATAAGGGTATCTTTACGGCTGCCGTTGATTTGACTACCGACCTGCATTCGATGGGTCAGTGGATTCAGGACGGTGAGCGCTCGATTTTCGAGACCGTTATCTCTGTAGCACAGCCAGAACATAAGTTGTTGTTCCCCTCTGACGAGGAGAACTTGGATGGTCTGAACTTCCTGGCCGGTAAGCGTGTTGATGAGGTGAACAAGATGGCTGAGCTGGGCACAAAGTTGGCTCATGTAGATGGTGGTGTGCCTAACCTGCGCATCGAACTGGAGCGTCTGGACGAGTACAATCTCGGTCAGTTGATTTACTTCTTCGAGAAGGCTTGTGGTATCAGCGGTCTCGTGCTTGGCGTGAATCCTTTCAACCAGCCTGGTGTAGAGGCATACAAGAAGAATATGTTTGCGTTGCTCGGTAAGCCTGGTTACGAAGCCGAAACGGCTGCTATCAAAGCAAGGCTTAATTGCTAATTCAAATTTCAAATTTCAAAATTCAAAATTAGGCTGCGCGATGAGTAAGGATTTGACCTATACCCAGGAGTATCGGGAGATGGAAGACAATCCTGTCTTTAGTAAGGCGCTTGTTTTCTCCGTTCGCATTGTCAACCTCTATAAATGCTTGAGGGATGAGCGATGTGAAACGGTGATGAGCAAACAGATACTACGGAGTGGAACATCCATCGGGGCAAACATTAGCGAGGCTCTTGCATCGGAATCCACAGATGACTTCGTTCATAAACTTTCCATCTCATTAAAGGAAGGAAACGAAACGAAGTATTGGATTTTATTGTTACACCGCACTGGATTCATCAATGATGAGGAAAATAACTCCATTCTATCAGATTGTCAGGAATTGCGCAAGCTGATAGGAGCCATCATCCGTACTGCAAAACGCAATAAGGATGCGCACCAATCTTGAATTGAATTTATTTACAAAAAGGAGGTTATAATTTTGAAATTTGAATTAAATAATTTTGAATTAACAGGACGGCTCCGTGCCGTCCTGTTTGATATGGATGGCGTGCTGTTCGACAGTATGCCCAACCATGCGTATGCTTGGAGTCATGCGATGACTGACTTTGGCTTGAAGATGAAGCCAGAGGAAGTGTACATGAACGAAGGACGGACGGGTAGCGGTACGATTAGTATTCTGGCACAACGGTATTGGGGACGGGAAGCAACGGAGGAGGAATGTCAGCGGATTTACGAGGCAAAGAGCCAGTTGTTTAACTCGATGCCGGAACCTGGTCCGATGGCTGGGGCTAAGGAGGTGCTGGAACGCGTGAAGGCGAGTGGGCTGATGCGGGTCATCGTGACTGGAAGCGGAACGACATCGTTATTAGAACGACTGGAAGGTGCTTTCCCGGGAATGTTTCGTAGGGAACTGATGGTGACGGCTTTTGATGTGCAGCATGGCAAACCCAATCCAGAACCCTATCTCATGGGCTTGAAGAAGGCAAACATCAGTGCCGACGAAGCCATCGTTGTGGAAAATGCCCCCTTAGGCATACAAGCCGCGCGTGCTGCAGGCATTTACACGATTGCCGTCAATACAGGACCTTTGAAGGACGAGGTGCTGAAGGAGGCAGGTGCCGACCTTGTGCTACCTTCGATGCAATATCTTGCCGACCATTGGCATGATACTATTTTTAACCTTCCCACCATAGTATCGTGATGCCCCTAAGAATACGATTCTTTCTCCTCTCGCAATATTGTGTCTTTGCCGTTATGGCACAGGGCATACTGATGCCGCCTCCTTTGCGTCAGGGAAACCGCGTAGCAATCATCTCTCCCTCAAGTACGCCTGATTCGATTGTGGTAGAACGAGGGTGTGACATACTTCGTCAGTGGGGTTATGAGCCTGTCGTAGGCACGAATGCCCTCAACAAATATCACGGATTTGCGGGAACGATAGAAGAGCGAACGACTGATCTTCTTTGGGCTTTGCGTGACACCACCATTCGCGCCATCCTTTGCAGTCGTGGCGGAGATGGTGCTGTTCAGTTGTTGTCCCACATTCCATTGGAGGAGTTTCGTGATAATCCCAAGTGGTTCTTGGGTTTCAGTGATGCTACAGCACTACATAGCGCTTGGGTTTCGGCTGGTGTGATGAGCCTTCATAGTACAATGTGCGAAGGTATAGCTGCGCGTGCCGACAACGATTCGAGCATACTGGCCTTGCGTGGGGTGCTTGAGGGTAGTTTGCCTTGTTATCAGGTTCCCAGTCATCCGCTCGACCAAAAAGGGGTGGGCGAGGGCGTGCTCGTGGGCGGAAACCTATCCGTATTGTGTGGTGTGGCAGGAAGCGAATATGACTTCCTTCAGCGAGTGGATGAGGGCTTGATTCTTTTCATCGAGGATACAGACGAGGGTATAAGCAAAGTTGACCGCATGCTTCATTTGCTTGAGGTTCGCGGCATACTTTCTCGCCTTAAGGGGATTGTTGTGGGGCATTTCTCGAAATACAAAGCTCCTGAGAACGACTTCGAAGACATGTATGCTATGCTCCACGAGTATTTGCGAGGGCTCCCCATTCCCGTCTGCTACGACTTCCCGTCGGGGCATCACAGTGGAGCCAACCTTCCTCTTGTAGAAGGCTGTCCTGTTCGTCTTTCCGTAAGTGAGGAGGGGACGATGCTGGAGTTCCTTAATTAACGAATGAAGTTTGTCCTAACTTGAGGCTCAATCTCGGGGTGGCCTTGTTTGCGAACATCGAGTTTCTTTATCATCCATGCCATGTTGCGCCCAAGGGTGCGCATCGTCTGCATACCTTCTTCGTCTTGGGCGGCCTGACCGGGTGTCTGTCCATAGGCTATGTTCCAATACTGCGAACTGACCACGGGCATATTGAGGATGGTAAAATATTTGTTCAGACGGTCGAAGGCAGCTGACGCACCACCGCGACGACAAACTACGACACAGGCTCCCGGCTTGTATCGCAAATCGGAACCGAGGGAGTAGAAGACGCGGTCGAGTAGGGCACAGAGCGAACCATTCGGACCGCCGTAATAAACGGGAGAACCGATGATGAGTCCGTCGATACCGTCCTTTATGGCATGCATTACCTCGAAATACAAGTCATCGTGGAAGGTGCAACGCCCTGTCCTTCCGCACATGCCACAGGCAATACATCCCTGTACGGCCTTCTTACCAATACTTATGATCTCAGTTTCCACGCCTTCTCCGTTCAGTGCCTTTGCTACCTCGTTGAGGGCTGTGTATGTATTTCCCTGTTCGCGTGGACTTCCGTTAATGAGTAATACTTTCATACTGTAAATGATTAATGGCCGAGGTCAGACTCCGTCTTCCTCGCCCTCCATATCCAGATTATCGTCTTTTACAAATGAGAAACTGCCTCCGTCCGTTACTGTCAGCAGGAACGGAACTGACATGTCGCTTTCGGGATAACTTACCGACATAGAGAACACCACGCCTTGCCCCTTCTCAACCTTTACGAAGCGGATGCCGTCCAATATACTTTGTTGATAGAAGTTGTTATCCAATCCCTCGCGGAAGACTTCTTTCGTAAACACTTTGTCGAACATATCGCGACCATCGCGCCATATTTGCAGCCGAATCTCATTATCCGCAAACCAGTCTTCCATGTCATCCTTCACCATGGGCAGCGTCTCACTTGCCGTTCGGTTTATCTCGTACACATACTTGTGCCCGTAGGCTTCGGTACTGTCCGTTAGTCCATACTCTGGCATGTGTCTCACTTCTGGTTCATGCTTGGCTACAGCCTCGTAGCCCTTTCTTTCCTGTTTAGTACCGCAGCCCGTCAGTACGGCAATGCTAAGTAATAATATCAGTGCCTTTGTCCTCTTCATGGTATATAAAATGTTGACAAATGAGATTCTTAACGGGGGTAAAGATACAAAATAAATCCGAGAATCAAGTTGCCCATAGCGAATAAATTACTACCTTTGTGTCATACCTTACAAATCTAATACCCTAAAGAAATGAAAAACCTTGTATTCTTTACTATTCTGCTATTTCCCTTTACGATTCTGGCACAGATTCATCTTACCGATGCAGATTTGACCCAAGACATAACTTCCAGAACCTATGCGCGTATTGCTTGCCACGACCCTTCGATCTTCGTGGACAATGTTACCAATCCGTCTGCACCTACATACTATATATACGGTTCACATCTTGGTGCCGCCTATATGACCTCGGCACTTAACTATCAAACATGGACGCCCTTTGGCGGTGGAGAAACCAATGGGTGTACTCTATTCAGCAATACGAGTGGACAGAGCGTAGGTTATGCCGACGCATACTCCACACATGCAAAGACTACAATTAAGAACTATGCCGGCAATACGGTTTCTTTCGGTAATTACAACGCCCATCAATGGCAATATAGCGGAAACACAATCCTCGGAAACCAGTGGGCTCCCGATGTTATTTACAATCCTACTATGGGTAAGTGGCTCATGTATATGAGTGTGAATGGCGACAATTGGTGTTCCGTCATCGTTTGCCTTACTGCTGACAGCCCAATGGGGCCTTGGACCTATCAAGGACCTGTGGTGTTCTCTGGATTCCAGGGTACTTATGCACACAACGGATATTCGGCCACGAATGATTATCAGCATACAGACCTTCAGATAGCTCTTGGTACGCTCTCTTCGCTCCCAACTCGCTACAATGTCGGCTCCAATTGGGGCTCATATTGGCCAAACGCTATTGACCCCTGCGTGTTTTATGACCAGAGTGGAAATCTGTGGATGAGTTATGGCTCATGGAGCGGAGGTATGTTTATCATCCAACTTGATGAGACAACGGGACTACGTGATTATACTGTCAGCTATCCCTATCAGGTAAACGGAACGACTACTTCCAGTACGGGCTCTGCATCCCAGAATTGTACTTCCGATCCATACTTCGGCACCAAAATAGCCGGTGGATATTATGTCAGTGGTGAAGCCAGTTATATTCACCATATAGGCAATTATTATTACCTCTTTGTCAGTTACGGAGGACTTACTGCCACAGGAGGTTATCAGATGCGCGTGTTCCGTTCTTCTAATCCCGACGGACCTTATAAAGATTGTCTTACCAGTAGCGGTATATCAGCCATATATTCTAACTATCGCTTGAACTATGGTAGCGATGCCAATCGTGATGAAGGTGTCAAACTTATGGCTGCCTATAAGTGGGATATGATGCCCACGGCTGAACTGGCACAGGGACACAACTCTGTTATTACAGACAACGAGGGACGCCATTTACTCGTTTACCATACCCGATTTAATGACGGAACTGAAGGGCACCAGGTGCGTGTGCATCAACTCTTTCAGAATGCCGATGGATGGCTCGTGGCTTCGCCCTATGAATTCGACGGCGAGACGGTTGTTGATTCGGATATTGCCTCCACTCAACTCTATACCGCTGATGAGGTGGCTGGCGAATATCAATTCATAGTCCATCCCTATCGACAGAACACGGCGGGTATGGCGGTGGAAACTCCCGTCAATATCACGCTGAACTCTAATGGCTCTGTCACAGGTGACTATACGGGTACATGGTCGCTTACCAGTGGTACAAGTTATATTACGCTGAACCTCTCTGGGCCTGCCACAAACAATGCGTCTGTAACATTCAAAGGCGTACTTACCCGTCAGACCATCGACTATACCAAAGTTTCGGCGCTATGCTTCACGGCACTTAGTTCCAGTAGTGGTAGCGCAACATCCAGTGGCGCATCGTTGCAGACCCGTGGACTTTCCGTCTGGGGTTCAAAGGCTGATGCCAATACCCTTTTTAGTTATATGCTCAGTCTCATTGATATTCCTTATCACATGACCTCTGATATAACATTGCCGTCGGGAATACTTGGGGGAAATATTACATGGACATCGTCTGACGAAAGTGTAGTGAGTAGTACAGGACAAGTCGTGGGCAGTGGTACGGCTACACTGACGGCCACCATGACAAAGGATAACTATATCTATACGGCTGACTATACAGTTCGGACGGCGGAAGAGGATGAGGCATTATATCCCGAGTGTGGCGCGATGGACTACAGTAATGCCTTTTGGACCTCCTTCTCCGACAATTACAGGATTAAGGCAGGGCAGACTCGCACTTTCCGCTTCTATAATCATAGCAAAGGAGAATACAACTGGCAGAACTGGATGCTGTATGGTTGCTCGGCCTTCTCCAACGGCGTTATGACCAATGAATACTTCGGTGTCCGTGCCGACAACTGGGATAATACAACGGCATCCAATACGGGCTGTACCAGCAACTACAATTGGAATACCTTCCTTACCGACATGGATGGTGCGTATGTGGATATGACCTGTTCCTATACCGCCGCAGGTGTGTTTACGATGAATGCCACTATAACGACAACGGGTGGTACGGTTTATACTTACCAATACACCAAGACTATTTCGGGTGCGCCATCGCAACTCGTTCTACTTTTCCTTACCGAGGCTTCCTATATCGGACCTGACCCGAACGATGGTGCCGTCTATTACCCCAAATGTGGTGCAACAGACTATAGCAATGCTTTCTGGACAACCTTCTCTGACAACTATCGGTTGCAAAAGGATTGTAGTTGCACATTCCGTTTCTATAATCACACCAAGGGAGAATACAACTGGCAGAACTGGATGTTGTATGGTTGCTCGGCCTTCTCTAGTGGTGCGATAACGGATGAATACTTCGGTGTCCGTGCCGACAACTGGGATAACACATCGGGTTCAAATACGGGTTGCAGTTGTAACTACAATTGGGGAACCTTCCTTGCCGACATGGATGGTGCGTATGTGGATATGACTTGTTCCTATACCGCCGCAGGTGTGTTTACGATGAATGCCTCCATAACGACAACGGGTGGTACGGTATATACCTATCAGTACACTAAGAACATTTCCAGTGCGCCTTCGTATCTCACCCTGTTCTTCCAGACGGAGGCATCCTACATCGGTGGCGGAAATTCTGATGTCAACGAGGACGGGACGATTGACCTGTCCGATGTTACGGCAGCCACGAATAATCTGTTGGGGACAAACAAAGCACGGCTTAACACCACAGTGAGCAGCACGACGGACATCGCGCACATCGTGGGCAGGATTCTTGGCCGATAAAGAAGTGGATATTGCTAGTGAAAGATTGTCCCAGCCGAATGTCGCTTGAAGAAGCACGGATATTTAAGGAAACCGTGCTTGATATTGTCAGCCAGATACCACGCGGACGGGTAACGACCTATGGCACTATTGCAACGCTGGCAGGGTGGCCTGACCACGCACGTATGGTTGGACACATATTGCGCTATTCTCCCGAAGCCGTAAAACTACCATGCCATAGAGTCGTTAACGCTGTGGGACGCACAGCTCCAGGATGGTTACAACATCGTTCTCTACTCGAAGCAGAGGGTATACATTTTATGCCCAGTGGGTATGTGGATATGAAGAAGCACCAATGGGTACGCCATATTAGTTTTGTTTCACCCAGATGAGTTTGCTGGTGTCGTAGCGACGACGCTGTGCTTCCTTGAGAAGCAAAGCCTTTGCTTTGTTGGTCAGTTGTGGCGTGCGTGAGAGTATCCAAAGGTATTTGTCGCTACCACTGCCGATGAGGGCGTACTGATAGTCGGGGTCGAGTAGCATCACACGATAGTCACCGTAGAACGGCCCAAAGAAGGACACACGCAGCAGGGCTGGCGTATCGGTTAATTTGGCTTTGCCACGTGCGGTTTTGAGTTTCCCGTTTTTCAAACCTGTGTTTGTGACAGCAACTTTGCCGTCTTCACGCAAAGCGTAATTGGCCTTTGTCTGTTCCATACCGCGCTCAAAACGATGATCGAAGCGTGCTACTTCGTACCAGTCACCAAGATAACGGTTAAGGTCGAGTTCAGTAATCGGCGTATTATCTACGGTCAGTTGACTACAGCCTGTCAGCAGGCATAGTAGCAAAGAAAGAATCATTGTGTTTTTCATGGTAGTTTGGTTTGGTTTGGTTATAAACTCACCCTCTTTTTAACGGGCTTCGACTCGTTCTGTACGCGGTCGAGTGCTGTGACAACATAGGTGTATTCCGTATTGCCACCGCTGTAGGGGAGTTTGAAGAAGGTGTCCGTCGTGATGGAAACAATATGGCTTGGATCGCCGATATCTACACGCTCGCCCTTGACGAAACGATAGACGACATATTTTGTGGCGTAGTCCATGGCATCTTTGGCCTTTGGTTCTGTCCAGAACAATACGGGACCGTCCGTCATCCATATAACCTTGGCCTTACGGACCTTACCGGGAGCCTTGCCGTCAATCCACGGCATCGCGGGCTGCAGGGCAGGGTAGCAATGATACACCTGACGCAGTACGGTGGTGTAGTTTTGGGGATTGTCCACGCAGGCTTTGGCATACCATTGACATGAACCGGCAACATTGGGCATAGCACGCTGCAGGTTGTATTTCTGATAGACTTGGTGCGTTTGTGGATTGGTTGTGTCGGCGAACTTCACCGTACGCTCCACATCCTGTCCGACGATGAGCGGACGCCCTGCGGCGTACGCATTCCACCACTGCACGAGCGTGGCATAGTCGGCGGCACGGTTGCCTACTTCCCAGTAAAGCTGCGGAATGTTGTAGTCGAGCCATCCCTGCCGTACCCACAATAGAATGTCGGCATAAAGGTCGTCGTAGTTTTGTAGTCCATTGGTTGCGCTTCCGTTAGGGTCATTCTTCTGGTTGCGATAGATTCCGAACGGTGATACGCCGAACTTCACCCATGCCTTGGTCTGGTGTACAGTGTGGTAAAGGTCGCGTATGAAGGTGTTTACATTCTGGCGACGCCAGTTGTTACGGTCCATTCCATTTCCGTAGAGAGCATACGAGTTGTCATCGGGGATAGACAAACCAGCCACGGGATAGGGATAGAAGTAGTCGTCGATATGCAGGCCGTCGATGTCGTAGCGACGGACGATGTCGGCCGTAACCTGACAAATGTAGGCGCGGTTCTCGGGGATACCTGGGTCGAACAGCCACAATCCGTCGTATTCGAAGAATCGGTCGGGGTGCTGCTGGTAGTAAGGGCTGGTAAGCATGGGTGTTCCCTTGGTCTTGGCACGGAAGGGATTAATCCAGGCATGAATCTCCATTCCCCTGCGGTGACACTGTTCTACCATCCACTGTAATGGATCCCAATAGGGCTCGGGTGCGCGTCCTTGCTGTCCGGTAAGATATCGGCTCCAAGGTTCATACGGACTGGCATATAGGGCGTCTCCTTCGGCACGCACCTGAAAGAGTATGACATTGATGCCCGACTTTTGTAATTCATCAAGTTGGTAGGTCAGTGTTTGTTGCATACGGTCGCGGCCGATGCCGTTCCACTGATTATTGACACACTGAATCCATGCACCACGAAACTCGCGCTTGGGTTGCATTTGTGCAAGTGCGTTTAGGGTTAGCGTAGCGAAAAAGGTGAACAGGATAAGGATTCTTCGGTACATTTGTTATTAGTTTTAAGGATTATTTCCACAAAGGTACGAAAATATCCCGATGGTTTCGTATATTTGTCGTCGTAAAAAATAAAGGAATATGATGGAGGACAGCATAAGTATCAAAGGTGCAAGGGTAAACAACCTGAAGAATATTGACTTGAAGATACCGCGCGACAAACTTATTGTAGTGACGGGTGTCAGTGGTAGCGGCAAGTCGAGCCTTGCCTTCGATACACTATATGCCGAGGGACAGCGGCGCTATGTGGAGAGTTTGTCGGCTTATGCCCGTCAGTTTCTGGGGAGAATGAGCAAGCCCGAGTGTGACTATATTAAGGGCATACCTCCATCGATTGCCATCGAGCAGAAAGTGTCGAGCCGCAATCCACGCTCGACGGTGGGTACCTCTACGGAGGTGTACGACTATCTCCGCTTATTATTTGCGCGTGTCGGGCATACCTTCTCTCCAGTGAGCGGAAGGGAAGTGCGGAAGCACACGACGGAAGATGTTGTCCAGTGTATGCTGTCGTATGGCATGGGGACAAAGTTCGTGGTGCTGTGTCCGTTGCGTGTGATGGAGGGACGCAGCCTCATGGAACAGTTGGAGATGAGTATGAAGGCTGGTTTTGTGCGTATTGAGATTGACGGAGAGATTCTTCGTATCGAGGATGTACTGGTTTCGCCTGCAACACTGCCGACCGATGCGAGCACCGTAAACTTAGTCGTGGACCGTATGAGCGTGAGCGATGCAAAGGATACGGTAGCACGCCTGGTGGATTCGACAGAAACGGCTTTCTATGAGGGTGGCGGAGAGATGATGTTACGCTTCTATCCCGCAGGCATCCTTCATGTATTTAGTATGCGTTTCGAGGCCGACGGTATTACCTTCGAGGAACCATCGGATAAGTTGTTTGCATTCAATTCGCCTGCCGGTGCGTGTCCCGAGTGTGAGGGCTTTGGTAGGATTATCGGTATTGACGAACATCTGGTAATCCCCAACTCGGCATTGTCGGTATATGATGGTGCTGTGGTATGCTGGCGAGGCGAGAAGATGAACGAATGGAGACAGGAGTTCATACGCCGCGCTGCGGACTATGACTTCCCAATATTCAAACCATACTTCCAGTTGTCGCAGAAGGAGAAAGACCTGTTGTGGCATGGCGATCCTAAGCGTTATGGACCACACGAGAGTGTGTGCATCGACGCTTTCTTTGCGATGTTGCAAGAGGGACAATATAAGATACAGAACCGTGTGATGCTGGCACGGTATCGTGGAAAGACGCTATGCCCGAAGTGTCACGGCACGCGACTGCGACCCGAAGCAGGCTATGTGAAAGTGGCGGGCCGTAGTATCACGGACCTTGTCGATATCCCCGTGACGGAACTGAAGCGGTGGTTCGACGAACTAGAACTGCCAGAACAGGAGTTGCGGATAGCCACTCGTATACTGACGGAGATTAGGAACCGACTGGGTTTCTTGGTTGATGTGGGTTTGGGATACCTGACTCTAAATCGTTTATCCAATAGCTTGTCGGGTGGTGAAAGTCAGCGCATCAATTTGGCAACCTCGTTGGGTAGCAGTCTTGTGGGCAGTTTGTACATATTGGACGAACCGAGTATCGGCTTGCATAGTCGTGATACGGAACGCTTGATTGCGGTATTGCGGAGGTTGCGCGACCTCGGCAATACGGTCGTGGTAGTGGAACACGACGAGGAAATCATGCGTGCAGCGGACTGGATTATCGACATAGGTCCTGATGCGGGACGACTTGGCGGTGAGGTCGTATGGCAGGGAAAGCCATCAGAAGAGCCCGGAAAAGAGACAAAGCGTGTGCGGGAAAGAAGTCATACGCTACGGTTCCTGTCGGGTGAGGAAAGGATATCGGTACCATTGAGCAGACGCCCGTGGAATAACTTTATCGAGGTGAAGGGGGCACGGGAGAATAATCTAAAAGGTATTGATGTGCGTTTTCCGCTGAATGTGCTGACTTGTGTGACGGGCGTATCGGGTTCGGGAAAGAGTACACTGGTGCGGGACATCTTGTATCTGGCGATGAAGCGTGAACTGGATGAACCTGCCGACCGCCCGGGTGAGCATTTGGGCTTGGAGGGTGATGTGTCGCTGGTGCGGCATGTGGAGTTCGTCGACCAGAACCCGATAGGGAAAAGTACACGCTCGAACCCAGTTACTTATGTAAAAGCATGGGACGAGATTCGTCGATTGTTTGCAGCACAGCCGTTGTCGCAGCAAATGGGTTTTGGTGCGGGACATTTCAGTTTCAACACAGAGGGCGGTCGCTGCGAGGAATGCAAAGGTGAGGGTACGGTAACGGTAGAGATGCAGTTTATGGCCGACTTGGTGTTGGAGTGTGAATCGTGTCATGGTATGCGCTTCAAACCAGATGTGCTCGAAGTGCGTTTCGAGGGCGTGAATGTTCACGATGTGCTGGAGATGACGGTGTCGGAAGCGATAGCCTTCTTTGGTGAAAAGGGACAGAAGCGTATCGTGTCGCGCTTACGGCCGCTGGAGGAAGTTGGTTTGGGATATATCAAGTTGGGACAGTCGAGTTCGACCCTGTCGGGCGGCGAAAACCAACGCGTGAAATTAGCATATTATCTGGGACAGGAACGGCAAGAACCTACATTGTTTATCTTCGACGAGCCTACAACAGGACTACATCCGCACGATATCAGTCGTTTGCTAACGGCATTGGACGGATTGCTTGTGCGCGGTCATTCGGTAGTCGTGATAGAGCACAATATGGATGTCATTAAGTCGGCAGACCATGTCATCGACTTAGGACCAGAGGGCGGTGACCGTGGTGGCAACCTTGTGGTGGCAGGAACGCCAGAGGTGGTTGCACAGTGTGAGTCGAGTTATACAGGTCGAGCCCTTTCTAAGTATTTATCGGAAAAATAGGGGAGTACTGCTTTTGCAGCGTGCCTTTGCAAATCAACGGAACGAGTCGGTCAGCAGCTTGACTTCTACGGCCGGTGCGATACGCTCGTACAGAATGTTGTACATCGCATCGAGGATAGGCATATTCACATGCATGTGGCGGTTGATGTCCTTCATACACTTTGTGCCGAAATATCCCTCGGCAATCATCTCCATTTCCACCTGTGCCGACTTGACAGAATAGCCGCGACCAATCATGGTGCCGAATACGCGGTTTCGCGAGAAGTTTGAATATCCCGTGACGAGCAGGTCACCCATATAGACGGAGTCGATGATGTTGCGCTCGATAGGATGTACCGCATGGAGGAAACGCTCCATTTCCTGTACCGCGTTCGTCATCAGCACAGCCTGGAAGTTGTCGCCGTACTTCAATCCGTTCGTGATACCCGCAGCGATGGCATATACATTCTTCAGTACCGAAGCATATTCGATGCCCAGCACATCGTCCGAGATTTTTGTCTTGATGTAGTCGCTGGCAATCAAGTCCGACAGTTCCTCAGCCCAACTCAGGTCCTGACAGCCTACCGTTAGATAGGTCAGTCGTCGCAGTGCCACTTCTTCCGCATGGCTTGGACCAGCTAAAACGGCGAGGTTCTCATCAGGTACACCATACACCTGACGGAAATATTCCGACACCACGAGGTTTTCGTCAGGTACAATACCCTTGATGGCAGTGACGATATGCTTGTCGCGCAGTCTTACCTTCAGTTTCTTCAGGTGACTTTTCATGTAAGGCGACGGTGTTACCCACACTAGCGTCTGGCATGCTTCCACTACCTCGTTGATGTCCGAGGAAAAGTGAATCCTGTTCACATCGAAGTGCACGCCCGTCAAATACGCCGGATTATGGCTCAACCGCCGAAACTCCTCAATACGGTCGTCGCGGCGCATATACCACCAAATCTCGTCCGTGCTTTCGAGCATGATTTTGGCGATGGCCGTAGCCCACGAGCCGCCGCCCATAATCGCTATTTTACCTATTCTGTCCACTTCTTTATCTCGTCCTGTGAAGGTTTTTCAACCTCCAACTTGTACTTCTTGATTATTTCGATAATCTGCTGTTGTATTTTGGCAGGGTTCTCGCCTTGAAGTGTCTGAACCAGATTATATCCCGCCTTGCGCAAGATGGGAATAATCTCGGCAGGAATACCCTTTTCAAGGAAGAGTTCATCCTTGTCGCGTGGAGCCTTCACTTCGGGCTTCATCTGTGGGAACAGCATGACTTCGCCAATTGCAAATTTACCCGTGAGTAGCATTACCAGACGGTCGATGCCGATACCAATGCCGAAGGTGGGAGGCATACCGTATTGCAGGGCACGCAGGAAGTCTTGGTCGATAATCATCGCCTCGTCGTCGCCCTTGTCCGCCAGTTTCATCTGGTCGATGAAACGCTCTTCCTGATCGATGGGGTCGTTCAACTCACTGTAGGCGTTGGCCAGTTCCTTACCGTTTACCATCAGTTCGAAACGCTCTGTCAAGCCTGGCTTTGAGCGGTGCATCTTTGTCAACGGCGACATCTCCACAGGATAGTCGGTAATGAAGGTGGGTTGAATGAACGAACCCTCGCAAGTTTCACCAAAAATTTCATCAATCAGTTTGCCTTTGCCCATCGTGTCGTCCACTTCGATACCCAGTTTCTTGGCTGCCTCGCGAATCTCGTCCTCGTTCATAGGATAGAGGTCGTAACCCGTCTTTTCCTTGATGGCATCGAGGATGGGCAGGCGACGGAAGGGAGCCTTGAACGAGATGACCTTGCCGTCAATCTCTACTTCAGGTTTACCGTTCACGGCTGTACAAATCTGCTCCAACATGCGTTCAGTGAAACCCATACCCCAGTTCAGGTCCTTGTAACTGATGTAAAGTTCCATACAGGTGAACTCGGGGTTGTGGGTCTTGTCCATACCCTCGTTGCGGAAGTTTTTGCCAATTTCGTACACACCCTCGAAACCGCCCACGATGAGTCGTTTCAAGTACAACTCGGTGGCGATGCGCATGTACATGTCGATGTTCAGCGCATTGAAATGCGTGATGAAGGGACGAGCCGTAGCACCGCCAGGGATGCTTTGCAAGGTCGGGGTTTCCACCTCGGTATATCCTGCCTCGTCCAGTATGTTGCGCATGGTACGCAGTATGGTGGCACGCTTCAGGAAAGTCTCCTTCACGCCGTTGTTTACAATCAAATCGACATAACGCTGGCGATAGCGCAGTTCGGGATCGTCGAACGAGTCGAACACATTACCCTCTGCATCCGTTTTTACGATGGGCAGCGGTTTCAGGCTCTTGCTCAGCAGCGTCATTTCCGACACATGTACACTGATTTCGCCCGTCTTCGTGCGGAAGACATAACCCTTCACACCAATAAAGTCGCCCAAGTCGAGGCACTTCTTGAAAACTACATTATAGAGGTCCTTGTTCTCGTCGGGACAAATGCTGTCGCGCTGGATGTACACCTGAATCCTGCCCTTTGAGTCTTGCAGTTCGGCAAAGGCTGCCTTGCCCATGATGCGCTTGCTCATGATGCGTCCTGCGATGCTCACCACAGGGCTGTTCTCGGGTGTCGCAGTTTCGCGCACATCGTTGCCTTCCTCGTCCTTACCAATGACGGGCAGGTCCACAAAGTCCTTTATAATATCGGTGCTCCACGCAGTTACGGGATACTCGGCGGCGGGATAGGGGTCGATGCCCAGTTCCTTTAGTTGCTGTAGATTATTTCTGCGAACAATTTCCTGTTCGCTCAGTTCCAGTATATTCATATTTAATGTTTGTTATTTCAGTCCTTTCAGCCATTCTTCAGCGAGCGCTGGCCAGATAAGTCCTGCACCGTAGCGCATGCCGTAACCGTGACCGCCTCGAGTCAGGTAGTGTAACTCGATGGGAGCCCCTGCGCGCTGCATGGCGTCGGCTATCGTCAGACTCGATGGCCCGCTGTACTGTACATCATCCTCTGTTCCGAATACAAACAGGGGAGGAGTGTCCTTCGTAACCGTTAGCTCGGGTGTCAGTGTATGGTTTTCACCCTCGTCGAGATAGGCGGGATAGATAAGGATGCCGAAGTCGGGACGACAGCTCAATGTGTCCACATTGTCCTTGGGAGTTGCCTCGTAGGCAGGTTCGTTCCAACGGGTACATGCACGGCAACTGAGACTTGCTCCTGCCGAGAAACCGATGACACCCACTTCCGTCGCTCCCTTGCTCCGTACAAGGCGGATAGCGCGCTGCACATCCTGTAAGGCACCCTGACGGTCGTTAGGAATGCGGTAGGCCAATACATAAGCATTGTAACCCAAACTGCTCAGCCATTGTGCCACTTCCTGTCCTTCTTTCTCGTAGGCAAGAATGAAATATCCGCCGCCCGGACATACGACAACGGCCTTGCCGTTGCTCTTCGACGGTTCTGGCAAAAAGGCTTCCAGTGTGGGATTCGTCACTTCGGTGAAGTGTTCGCCGTCCCTCTGGTTCTCGCGCCATACGACCTCTTTTCTCTCGCCGTCTCCGGGGATTTGCTTGCCCCAGATGGGTGTAGCCTTGTTGATATATTGTGCCGACACAGCGTTCAGTATTAAGAGTTGAATAAATAGAAATAGGGTAGTGCGTTTCATAGTTTGGTGGTTTTGTTAAGCAGATATTGGTCGAGCAGCGTAATGGCTGCCATAGCCTCCACGATGGGAACGGCACGCGGTAATACGCAGGCATCGTGACGGCCACGCGCCTTTATCTGTGTGGGAACACCTTCGATGTCCACCGTCTGCTGTTCGCGCAGCAAGGTAGCTACGGGTTTGAAGGCCACACGGAAGTAGATGTCCTGTCCGTTCGAGATGCCTCCCTGTATCCCGCCGCTATGATTTGTGCGGGTCGTGATACCACCGTCCTCGTCGGGGATGAAGATATCGTTCTGTTGCGAGCCACGCTGTGCTGCCCCGTCAAATCCCATGCCGTATTCGAAACCTTTGGCAGCATTGATGCCCATCATGGCGTATGCCAGTTCTGCCTGCAGTTTGCCGAAAGCAGGTTCGCCAAGTCCGATGGGTGTACCCTTGACAACGCAGGCGATAACGCCTCCGATAGTATCTCCCTCGGCCTTCACCTCGCCAATCAGTTGTGCCATACGCTCGGCGGTTGCAGCATCGGGACAACGCACATCGTTCGTCTCCGTCATGTTGAGGTCATAATCCTCGTATGTGCCGGGCAGTACGATGTCGCCCACCTGTTGGGTATAAGCCTGTATGGTGATGCCGAGTTGTCGTAGTGCCAGCTTGGCAAAAGCACCTGCCACCACGCGGCTAATTGTTTCGCGTGCTGACGAGCGACCACCTCCGCGATGGTCGCGGATTCCATATTTCTGCCAGTAGGTAAAATCGGCATGACTGGGACGGAATACATTGCGCAGTTCGTCGTAGTCGTTGCTATGCTGGTTTGTGTTTCGCACGATGAAGCCGATGGGACATCCCGTTGTCCGTCCCTCGAACACTCCGCTCAGGATTTCCACCTCGTCGTTCTCCTGTCGTGCTGTGGTCAGTTTGCTCTGGCCGGGTTTCCGACGGTTTAGTTCGCTTTGTATGAACTCCATATCGACCTCTATGCCAGCCGGCATACCGTCGATAACCCCGCCGATACCTGCTCCGTGACTTTCTCCGAAGCTTGTCAGTCTGAATATATGACCGAAACTATTTCTCATTGTCAATTATTCATTGTCAATTGTCCATTGCCCGTAGTCCTTAGTGGCAATGTCCACATCCGCAATGTTCGCCATGTTCGTGATGGTGGTCGTGACCGCAGTCTTCGTGTCCACAACCCTCACAGTCTTCACAGCCACATCCGCAACCGCCTTCGCCCGTAATCATCTTCAGTGTACCCGTGATTTCCTCGGGCGTGGCTTCGCGTGTATCGACTACTTCTCCCACGAAGATGAGCGACTTTCCTGCCAGCGGATGGTTCAGGTCCACGGTCACTTCTGTATCGCCAATCTTTGCGATAAGCCCGTTGAATCGTGCACCGTCAGCATTCTGCAGGGGCACTACGGCACCCTCGAAGATATACTCTTTGTCGAGGCGTCCGTCGATTTCGAATGTC
>JAGCYD010000035.1 GCA_017960985.1 Bacteroidaceae bacterium | reverse complement strand
CCATCGTCCATATTCACATCGATGACCATCGCACCGGCCTCTACTTGGTTGCGGGCAATACTTAATGCCTCGTCGTAGTTACCCTCCTGAATCAGACGAAGGAACTTACGGCTGCCAGCCACATTGCATCGCTCGCCGACATTGACAAAACCAACCTCGGGCGTCAGTTCCAAAGGTTCGAGTCCACTCAGCAGGAGATTCGTCGTTGGCGCAACCGGACGATGGGGCGGATAGGAAGTGAGAGAGGTCAGCGCCCGGATATGTTCGGGGGTAGTACCACAACAACCGCCAATGATATTTACCAAGCTCTCGGCTGCAAAGGGGCGCATTTCCTCCAACATCATCTCCGGTGTCTGTTCGTATTCGCCAAATGTGTTGGGCAGGCCCGCATTCGGGTATGCACTAACATAGCAGGGCGCAACGGCAGCCAGTTCGCGAAGATTAGGTAGCATATCCTTGGCACCGAATGAGCAGTTAAATCCGATGCTCAGCATACGGGCATGGGAGAAGGATGCGAGGAAAGCCCGTATGGTCTGACCGCTCAGTGTGCGTCCCGACTTATCGCTGATCGTAACGCTCAAGAGCAAAGGCACTTCCCTACCCGTCTGCTGCATGGCAAGTTCGGCGGCATAAATGCCCGCCTTAGCATTCAGCGTGTCGAATATGGTTTCCAGTATGATGCCGTCCACGCCACCTTCGATGAGTGCTGCCATCTGCTCCCGATAGGCCTCAGCAAGTTGATCGAAGGTAATGCTGCGCAGAGCCGGATTGTTTACATCGGGACTTATTGAGCAGGACTTGCTCGTAGGACCTACCGAACCCAGCACGAAGCGGGGCTGGTCAGGTGTAGAATACTTATCGGCAGCCGAGCGAGCCAGGTGCGCAGCGGCAAGGTTGATGGCGGTCACATCTTCCTCCCGATGATAATCGGCCAGGGATATGCGCTGGGCATTGAAGGTGCAGGTCGTGATGATGTCCGCTCCGGCACGAAGATATTGTTCGTGGATGTCGCTGATGATATCGGGCTTGGAGAGGCACAGGAAATCCCCAAGTCCCTCGCCACGGGGAATCATCGTCCCCATCGCACCGTCGAGGCAAAGTATCCGCTTTGCCAATTCGTTCTTCAGTTCACAATTCACGGCCATCAATACTTAAAACTTCTTGCTATTTCCCTGCGGTCCTCTTTCTCCTTCAGCGTTTCGCGCTTGTCATATTCCTTCTTACCGCGGGCAATGGATATATTCAGTTTGGCATGTCCTTTCTCGTCGATGAACAACAGGGTCGGCACGATGCTGAATCCCGGTGTCTTGACGGAGGAGGCTATCTTGCGGATTTCGCGCCGATTGAGCAACAGTTTACGGTCGCGGCGCTCTACATGGTTGTTGTAACTGCCGTGCTCGTAGGCTGCGATGTACATATTCTTCACCCATACCTCGCCATTGATGACCAGACAGTAGGTATCGACAAGGCTGGCCTTGCCGGCACGGATGCTCTTTATCTCGGTGCCCGTCAGCACAATGCCTGCCGTATAGCCGTCCAGCAGGTGGAAGTCGAACGACGCCCGTTTGTTCTTGATGTTCACCTTGCTTGTATATGTACTCTTTGCTGCCATAATGCTTCTATTTCTCCACGACGGTGACAAAGTCGCTCAAGTGTTCGTCGATATAGTGGGCAACGATGTCCGTCACCGTCTCCTCCATGTCGATGAACTCGTCGTCCAGTTCGTCAAACTCCTCATACTGCTCGTACAGCGCCATGAACTCGTCGTCGGTACAGTCGCGCGTCAGCGCCTCGGCATGTTCCTCGTAGAGTTTGCGCCCTTTGTATATCAGGTTGCAAAAGTCCCGCGCGCCCCACAGCCGCATGGCCTTGGCGAAGGGATTGAGGAAGATGAAGGGGCCGTAGCCGTTATGGATGAGTTGGATGAATCCGCCCTCCATCACCTCGCGGCGTACCGTCTGGTATGCCATGAGGGTTATCTGGTCGGCCGTCAGTTGTCCCATCGTCTCGCCGGTGAGTTCACCGCCGATGACCTCGCCGATGCGGTCGGCAATCCGTGTCATGAACGCTTCGCTGCCGTTGCGTGCAGCCTCCACGATGTAGCTTTTGTGTATCTGTATTGTCATAATGCGCGACAAAGGTAGTAAAATAAAACGACGGAATGAAAAAAGCCGGCGATAATTAGGCGATATAACTATTTTTAGGTATCTTTGGCGCGGAAAACGACTAATCTATACACTTATCAAAGTAATTCATTATGGTTTACAGCAAAGAAGTACAGAACATGTGTTGTGTGGCCAAGGGTCCCAACCATGGTCCCGCTCCCATCCCAGAGGAGGGCAAGTGGGTACAAGCAAAGGAAATCAAGGACATCTCGGGTCTGACCCACGGTATCGGTTGGTGTGCTCCCCAACAGGGTGCATGCAAGCTGACGCTGAATGTGAAGGAAGGCATCATCGAGGAGGCTCTCGTAGAGACCATCGGTTGCTCGGGTATGACCCACTCAGCCGCCATGGCCAGCGAGATTCTGCCCGGCAAGACGCTGTTGGAGGCACTGAACACCGACCTCGTGTGCGACGCCATCAACACCGCCATGCGCGAGTTGTTCCTGCAGATTGTCTATGGCCGCACGCAGAGCGCCTTCAGCGAGGGCGGTCTGATGATTGGCGCCGGACTGGAGGACCTGGGCAAGGGACTCATCTCGCAGACGGGTACCCTGTATGGTACGAAGGTGAAGGGCACGCGCTATCTGCAACTGACCGAGGGCTACATCACGAAGATGT
>JAGCYD010000034.1 GCA_017960985.1 Bacteroidaceae bacterium | reverse complement strand
GGAGATGGGGGCAGCCACAACGCCCAGCATCGACAGAATGGCTCCCAGCACGCCCAGCCAATCGTTGCACACCAGATTGACCACAGCCGCAGAAGAGGTATGGAAACCATTCACGGCATCGGCTATCGTGGTGTAACCAGGCACGGGGCTGTCGTAGAAGAACCACGAGGCAACACTGGCCCAGATGAGTGCCACAACGCCCTCGGTAATCATCGCACCGTAGAAGATGGGGCGACCCATGCGCTCCGACTTCACACAGCGAGCCATTAGTGGCGACTGTGTGGCGTGGAAGCCCGAGATGGCTCCACAGGCAATGGTGATGAACAGGCAGGGGAATATCTGGTCGGTCCATTTGTCGGGCTCCGTCGCAAATCCCATATTGTAGGGGTGATCCCAAAGTTCGGGGATAGCCGGCCACTTCGAGAACAGCACCACCAACAGGGCTATGGCCATGAAGATGAGCGAGAAGGCAAATACGGGGTATATCTTACCGATAATCTTGTCTATCGGCAGCATCGTGGCGATGATGTAATAGATGAATATCACGACTACCCACATCATCTTGTCGCCCCCGATAGAGCCGAGTATCTCGGCTGGCGAATAGACGAATACCGTGCCTACCATCAGTAACAAGAAAACGGTGAATACAAGCACGATGGCCTTGACGCCACGCCCCAGATAATGTCCTACCAACTCGGGAAGTCCCACGCCACCGTGGCGCATGGAGAGCATGCCCGACAGATAGTCGTGGACGGCTCCGGCAAAGATACAGCCGAAGACTATCCACAGATAACTAACTGGGCCGAACTTGGCACCCATGATGGCACCAAAGATGGGGCCTGTACCTGCGATGTTCAGGAACTGAATCATAAATATCTTCCAACTGGGCAGGACGATGTAGTCCATACCGTCAGCCTTCGATACAGCAGGCGTTACACGGTCGTCAGGACCGAATACCCGTTCCACGAACTTGCCGTAGAACAGGTATCCAAAAAGCAGAGCCACAAGGCTCAAAAGGAAAGTAATCATAATAAGGTGCCTTTATGACACTTATTCATCCGCAGCCTTTTTTGCACGGCTTGTGCGGCGCTTTGGTTTCTCCTCGGCGGGTTTATTTACCTCAACACCTGCAAGTTCGGGGTCAATCATGATACGACCGCAGTATTCGCATACGATAATCTTCTTGCGCATACGGATGTCGAGTTGGCGCTGGGGCGGAATCTTGTTGAAGCAACCACCACAGGCATCGCGCTGTACATAGACGATACCCAGACCGTTGCGAGAGTTGCGACGAATACGCTTGAAGGCAGCCAACAGACGGGGCTCAATCTGCAACTCGAGGTTCTTTGAACGCTCGCGCAGTTTCTCCTCCTCAGCCTTGGTCTCGGAGATAATCTCGTCGAGTTCCGACTTCTTGATGTCGAGGTCGGTACGACGCTCCGTAACGGATTCCTGACTCTGTGCCAGTTCCTCAGTCTTACGCTGGATGGCCTCTTCAGCCTCGCGAATCTTCTTCTGGTTCAGTTCCACATCCAGTTGCTGGAACTCGATTTCCTTGTTCAGGCTATCGTACTCGCGGTTGTTGCGCACATTGTCCATCTGCTCCTTGTACTTGGCGATGGAGGAGTTAGCCGTCTCAATCGTTGCACGACGGTCTGCAATCTCGCGCTTCAGTTCCACGATTTCGTTCTGAATCTTCTCGATACGGGTTGTCAGACCTTCGATTTCGTCCTCCAGGTCCTGTACTTCGAGGGGAAGTTCACCACGGAGGGTCTTAATCTTGTCGATTTCCGACAACATGGTTTGTAACTGGTAGAGGTTCTTCAACTTCTCCTCTACGGTCAGTTCTGCGGGATCTTTTACTTTTGTTGCCATAACTTGATTTTATGATTTATAGGTATTTAATCGGATTAGTATCGATATTAGTTATGAATAAAGGTAACTCGGGCGCAAGGTCGCTAATGAGTTGATAGAAGATTTCCTTCGTATATTGCTCACTCTGGTAGTGCCCCATCACAGCCAACTGAATCTCCTGCTCGTGGCCGAAGAACTGGTGATACGACATTTCGCCCGTCAGGAAGGCATCTGCCTCCAGTCGCAAGGCTTCGTCCAACAGGAAAGCACCGGCTCCGCCACATAGCGCCACCGTCTGTATGGGTCGCTGCAGCAGTTCGTTGTGTTGCAGACTTTCGATGTGGAAGACATCCTTTATCCTTTGCAGGAATGCCAGCGAATCTTCTGGTCCAGGCAAATAGCCAATCAGTCCGCTACCTGCTGTCACCGTGCGCTCTCCCACCCGAACACCGTGGGGCTGCATCATCTGCACATCCACCAAACCCAGTTTCTCGGCGATGCGATAGTTCACACCATCCTCGGCATTGTCCAGATTCGTGTGGGCGGCGTAAATGGTGATGTCGTTCTGGATGGCCAGTCGTACACAACGCTCCACCTGTGTGCGCTCCGTCACTTGTTTGAGCGGACGGAACAACAGCGGATGATGACTGATAATCAGGTTACACCCGAGGTCGATAGCCTCACGAATGACCTCTTCGGTCACATCTAAACACAACAATGCCCCTGAGGCTTCCTGCTCCGCTGTCAACCCAATCTGCAAGCCAGCATTATCGTAACTTTCCTGCAGCGGCAACGGCGCAAAATGTTCAAGGGCGCTAATAATCTCCTTAATTTTCACGCTGTATGAAGTATGATGGTTCGTAAACCGCTGCAAAGGTAATAAATCTTTTTCAATCAACGGCCAATATCAAGTAAATATATTTGTTATTGTACTCACTTAATCGTACCTTTGCACCACACATGGCACTACAATACCGACTGACAACTACGACAATTGAGGACCTGACGCTGGAACTGCGCCCCGAACAAATGGCGGGACCAGAACAAAGCGAAATCCGCGCCACCCACATGCCTGCCGAATGGGCACGACAAAGTGGTGTGCAACTGACATGGCCGCACAAGGGCACGGACTGGGCTCCGATACTGAAGGAGGTGACGGAGTGCTATATCCGTATGGCGCTGGAGATAAGCCTGCGCGAAAGGCTGATTGTCGTCACGCCAGAGCCTGAGGCGGTGGACAAACTGCTACAGGAACGACTGCCGAAACGGGCGCTGGAGAACATCTCGATACACGAAATGCCTACGGATGACACCTGGGCACGCGACCACGGATTCATCTCGCTCGTGACGAACATGGGAAGCCTGCTGCTCGACTTCCAGTTCAACGGATGGGGGCGCAAGTTCCCTGCCGACGAGGACAATCGCATCAATCGCCGACTGATGGACACGGGCGTGCTGCACGGACAATACGAGGACCATCTCGATTTCGTGCTGGAGGGCGGTAGCATCGAGAGCGACGGCAAAGGAACGATTCTTACCACGAGTCAATGTCTGCTTGCGCCGAATAGAAACCAAAATAGTGGAGAGGGGCTCGAGGACTGCCTGAAACGCTACCTCCGAGCAGAGCGCGTGTTGTGGCTCGACTATGGCCATTTGGCGGGCGACGATACCGACGGACATATCGACACGCTGGCACGCTTCTGCCCCAACGACACCATTGCCTATGTGCAATGTACGGACGAGAGCGACGAACACTATGCCAACCTGAAGAAGATGGAGGAACAGTTGCTAGGCTTCCGCACAACGGAGGGAGAGCCCTACCGCCTCATTCCCCTGCCGATGGCTGCACCCGCCTACGACGAGACGGGACTCCGACTGCCTGCCACCTACGCCAACTTCCTCATCATCAACGGAGCGGTACTGATGCCGACCTACGGCAACGAAGAACGCGACGAACGGGCACAGCGACAGTTGCAACTGGCTTTCCCCAAGCACGAAATCGTGGGCATCGACAGCCGCACACTCATCCAGCAACATGGCTCGATACATTGTTCGGCAATGCAATTCCCGATGGGAGTGATTAAAAAGTAAAAAGAAGGAGATATGAAAATAGGCATTATTCAACAATCGTGTGTGGCCGATGTCGAAGCCAACAAGCAGAAACTGGCACGCAACATAGCCGATGTGGCAGAACGAGGCGCAGAACTCGTCGTATTACAGGAACTGCACAATTCGCTCTACTTCTGCCAAGTGGAGAATGTGGACAACTGCAACCTCGCAGAGCCAATACCAGGTCCCAGCACAGCCTTCTACGGTCAGTTGGCCAAGCAATACGGCATTGTGCTCGTCACCAGTCTTTTCGAGCGTCGTGCCGCAGGGCTCTACCACAATACCGCCGTCGTATTCGACACAGACGGCAGCATCGCAGGCAAATACCGCAAGATGCACATCCCCGACGACCCTGCCTATTATGAGAAATTCTATTTTACCCCTGGCGACCTCGGATTTCAACCCATACAAACGAGCCTCGGACGATTAGGCGTACAGGTATGTTGGGACCAATGGTACCCCGAAGGAGCCCGAATGATGGCGCTGAACGGAGCAGACCTCCTCATCTACCCCACTGCCATCGGCTACGAATCCAGCGACACCCCCGAAGAACAACAGCGGCAGCGCGAGGCATGGATGACCGTACAGCGCGGACATGCCGTTGCCAACGGACTCCCCGTCATCACCGTCAATCGTGTGGGACACGAGCCCGACCCCAGCGGTCAGACCGCAGGCATACAGTTCTGGGGAAGCAGTTTTGTTTGTGGTCCTCAGGGCGAGATTCTGCACCAGGCATCCCAGTCGGCAGAAGAAAACACCGTTGTAGAAATCGACCTCCATCGCTCCGAGCAGGTACGCCGCTGGTGGCCCTTCCTCCGCGACCGTCGTACCGATGCCTTCGGAGGGCTAACAGAAAGATTTATCGATTAGGAAAGCGGAAACGACTCAGTCCTCAAAATCATAACGGTCCAACAATTTGCCACACTTCGAGCAGAACACCTCGTGGCGGTGAATCACATTGCCGCAATCGTTGCAATGATAAGTCTGCTCCTCGGGCTTCTCTTGTTTTTTGTCTTCCATGGCTATACTTATTTTGCGGCAATACATTCCAACTCCAGCAATGCGCCCTTAGGCACATTCTTCACAGCAAAGGCGCTACGGGCAGGGAATGGTTCGTCGAAGAAAGTGGCATACACTTCATTCATGCCCCCAAAATCCTCGATATCAGCCAGCATCACGGTTGTCTTCACCACATTCTTCATCGTCAAGCCAGCCTCTGCCAATATGGCTCGCACATTCTCCAGCGCCTGCTGTGTCTGCGCCTTGATACCCTCGGGCATCTTCCCCGTCTGCGGGTCGATTGGCAGTTGTCCGCTTAGATACACCATTCCGTTCACCTCAACGGCTTGGCTATACGGTCCAATGGCTGCTGGAGCCATATTCGTCTTGATTGCTTTCATTGTCATTGTATTTAGTTGTTGATAAATTAGTTCCATCCTTCTTCGTCGTAGTTCTCCTGATAGCGCGACATTCCGCAATCCTCCATATCATTTTCCGAAGCAGGGTCAAATCCACGCATATTATCTCGACCATCGTCCTTCGGGCGGTAGTTCGGGTCAAAATGGTCCACTTCCTCCGTCGTATTAATGAGGGGTACATCCGTCGAAACCTGATTATCGGTCGTTGATTTCTCGCACGACAATAGTAACAGGACTGATAGCAGAACGAATGCGTTTTTCATAATAGCGGAGGGTTTATAGGGTTTGCTTTTCCTTTAACAAGGCCTCGAGGCGGACGATTTCGTCGCGATAATGGGCGGCTTCCATGAAGTCGAGGCGCTTGGCGGCCTCTTGCATGAGGCGACGGGAGTTGTCGATGCTCTTTTGCAACTGGGCGGCAGTCATGTGCTCGCTTATCGGGTCGGCTGCAAGGGCCATTGGAGTTTCGTCCAGATGGTATTGAACAGCAGACAAGGGTTTAGTTTCGCTTGACTTTGACGAACCCATTTCGGCCTGTGCAAGTTCTTTCTTAACAGCATGGGGGGTGATGCCATGTTCCTCGTTATAACGGAGTTGTACTTCGCGACGGTGGTTGGTTTCCTCGATACAGGCGGCCATGCTCTGGGTGATACGGTCGGCATAGAAAATGGCTTTTCCATGGACATGACGGGCAGCACGGCCTATGGTCTGGGTGAGGCTAGTCTTGCTGCGCAGGAAACCTTCTTGGTCGGCATCGAGTATGCCCACGAGGGAGACTTCGGGGAGGTCGAGTCCTTCGCGCAACAGATTGACACCCACCAACACATCGTATTCGCCCCGACGCAGGGCATCCATAATCTGCACGCGTTCCATCGTATCGACTTCGTGGTGGATGTAGCAGGCATTGATGCCGCATCTGCCAAGATAGGCGGCAAACTCTTCTGCCTGTCGCTTGCTGAGGGTGGTGACCAACACGCGCTCGCCCACTTCGATGCGCTTGAGGATTTCCTCCAACAGGTCGTCGGCTTCGTGTTCACGCGGACGGACTTCGATGATGGGGTCGAGCAAACCCGTAGGGCGGATAAGTTGTTCTACGACAACACCTTCGGCCTGATTCAGTTCGTACTCGGCAGGGGTGGCGGAGACATAGATGATTTGGTGGGTGAGTTCGTTGAACTCCTCGAATTTCAGGGGACGATTGTCGAGGGCTGCAGGCAGGCGGAATCCGTAGTGCACGAGGTTGGTCTTACGGGCACGGTCGCCTCCGTACATGGCTCCGATCTGGGGCACACTGACATGGCTTTCGTCGATGAACATGAGAAAATCCTCGGGGAAGAAGTCGAGCAGACAGAAGGGTCGCGTGCCGGGGGAACGGCCATCGAAGTAACGGGAATAGTTCTCGATGCCGCTGCAGTGTCCCAACTCGCGAATCATCTCGACATCGTAGGTAACACGCTCGTGCAGTCGCTTGGCTTCCAGTGGTTTGCCCTCTTCCTCGAACAACTTGACTTGCTCGGCCAGGTCGTCCTCGATTTGGCGCACGGCCTTGTCCTGCACTTCCTTGCTGGTCATGAAGAGGTTGGCGGGATAGATGTGGTATTCGTCGAACGAGGACACGCGTTGCATGGTGACGGGGTCGATTTCCTCGATGCTCTCGATTTCGTCGCCCCAGAAGGTGATGCGAAGGAGGTTGTCGCTATAGGCCAGAGCCACATCGACGGTGTCGCCTTTCACGCGGACTTCGCCACGATTAAGGGTGACATCGTTGCGCACATATAGGCTATCCAAGAGTTTACGCAGCAGCACATTGCGGTCTATCTCCTGCCCCACTCGGACGGTTATGACACTTTCGTAGAAGGCGGCGGGATTTCCCATGCCGTAGATGCAACTGACGGAGCAGACGACAATGACATCCTTACGCCCCGAAAGCAGGGCGCTGGTGGCTGCCAGACGGAGTTTGTCTATCTCGTCGTTGATGGCGAGGTCTTTCTCAATGTAGGTGTCTGTCTGCGGAATGTATGCTTCGGGCTGGTAGTAGTCGTAGTACGACACATAATACTCGACCGCATTGTGGGGGAAAAATGCCTTCATCTCGCGGTAGAGTTGAGCCGCAAGGGTTTTGTTATGGCTGAGAATCAGTGTGGGACGACCGATTTGTGCGATGACATTGGCCATCGTGAAAGTCTTGCCCGAACCCGTCACACCCAGCAACACCTGTGCGGCATCACCACGACGGACACCTGCCACCAGTTGCTCGATGGCTTGGGGCTGGTCGCCTGTGGGCTGGAATGCGGATGTGAGTTGGAACTGTGCCATAACGAGGACAAAGATACACAAAAAAATACGCAAGCAGGTTGTGGTTGCGTATTTTTTTAGTGGGTAGTGGGTTGTGGGTTGTGGAGAGAGAATGGTAAATGTAAAATGTAAAAAACATTAAATATCAATGCCCGCGACACTTTTTTGCGGGTTACATTTTACCCTTTGCATTATTTTTTGTATCTTTGTCGGCCAAATATAAATGTGCGGATGCGCGTATCTCAAAAGATAAATAAGTACCTGACTGCTCTACTGGTGGTTGCAACATGTCTGACTGCGGTTTCCTGTGGCGAATATTCCGCCCTGCAGCGAACCAACGACTACGACTACAAATACGAGGCGGCAAAGGCTTATTTCGTGGAGGGGAAATACAGCAAGGCCGCGACGCTGTTCTACGACCTGCTGGGCGTGATGAAGGGAACTGCGTATGCCGAAGAATCGTTGTACATGCTGTCGATGAGCGAGTTCTGCAACAAGAACTACGAGATAGCCAACAACAACTTCAAGAAGTACTGTCAGTCGTTCCCCAAGGGTATCTACATCGAGCAGGCGCACTACCACGCTGCCCTGTCGCTATACAAGCAGACGCCCGACCCACGACTCGACCAGACGAGTACCATCAAGGCGATGGGCGCATTCCAGAACTTCCTCGACCAGTATCCCTACACCTCGCTGAGGGCACAGACACAGGACATGATTTTCGCCCTGCAGGACAAGTTGGTGGAGAAAGAGTGCAAGTCGGCGCAGTTGTACTACGATCTGGGTTCGTACATCATGAACTGCACCTACGGAGGAAACAACTACGAGGCGTGTGTCGTCACAGCACAGAATGCCTTGCGCGACTATCCCTACGCTTCGGCAGACAAGCGTGAGCGACTGGCGATGCTCGTCCTGAAGGCCAAGTACCAACTGGCCGTAAAGAGTGTGGAGGAGAAACGCATCGAGCGCTATCGCGACGCCATCGACGAATACTATGCCTTCGAGAACGACTTTCCCGAGTCGAAATACATGAAGGAGGCCAAGAACATGCTCAGTCAGGCACAGGCCGTCGTGAATCATCATAAGAATACAGAAACAGAAGTAAATTAACACAATCGACAAATATGGATTACAAGAAGACCAATGCGCCTACAAATACCGTAACGCGCGACATCATGAACCTTTGCGAAGGAACTGGTAACATCTACGAAAGCATTGCCATCATCGGCAAGCGTGCGAACCAGATTTCCGTAGATATCAAGCAGGAACTCTCCAAGAAGTTGCAGGAGTTTGCTTCTTCTACCGACAACCTCGACGAGGTGTTCGAGAACCGTGAGCAGATTGAAATCTCACGCTACTACGAGAAGTTGCCAAAGCCCAGTCTGATTGCTACACAGGAGTTCATCGAAGGAAAGGTTTATTACCGCACTCCTTCACAGGAGAACGCCGCAGAGGAGTAAACCATGATACAGCGCATACAGTCGCTCTATCTCCTTGTCTCTACCGTGCTGGGGGTGATTTGTCTCAGTCTTCCGCTGGGACGATTCTGCACCGAGCAGGGGGAGCATGTCGCAGACCTTTTCAATCTGTGGGTGAAGACAACGGAGACGGGGGAATATAGTTTCGCTCCGTGGGCGCTGTTTGCTGTACTGGTGGTGGCAACAACCCTTACTTTCCTGGCTATCTTCCTCTACAAAAGCCGAGCCCTGCAGATGCGTACCTTGTCGCTCTGCATCGTGCTGTTGATTGGCTATTATGCCTACTTAGTCTTTTTCGTGCTGATGTCACGGGGAGAGACCAGTTTCATCCCCTCGCCTACGGCTGCTCTGCCGTTTGTGTGCATCGTGCTCGACTATCTTGCCTTCCGAGGCATCCTGAAAGACGAACTGCTTGTCCGCTCGTTGGACAGATTAAGATAACGAGATTTCGGAATAACGATATAACGGTATAATGCCAAATAAAAAAACTCCCTCACAAGGGGAGTTTTTATTTTGTCTTCAGCACATCGAACAGGTAAGATACCTTTGCCACGATGGCACCGTTGGCTGAACGACCAAAGGGGTCGGCCTTACCATCGTTGAACATACCGCTCAAGCCAAAATAATAACGCCCTTCGAGCAGGAAATGCCCAGCACGGCGCGTATTGATTTCCATACCCAAACCACCTGTAAGGCCGTACTCGAACTTCCGTTGTACCTTCAGGTCGTATTGCTCCACGACATGATTCGGACGCAAATCGAGGGTTGCATCGCTCCATTCGCCGCTACGCTTGGCACTATCGTTGAGATAAAAGCCCACCTGAGGACCTAAAACCAAGAAACCCATCACGCCCTTCACTTCCTTTCCGAAGCCCAGACGGGCCAAGAAGGGCACCTGTATGTAGTTCACCGTGCGGCTGTAGGTGTCGCTACTGGTTTCTATATTCTCCTTCCAACCCATCTGCGAGAAATTCACCTCGGCCTGTACGGCACACAGCATTTTGAAATACTTCTCGCTGGTATAGCGAATGGTCAGACCACCCGTAAAGCCTTGATGATAGGATTGCTTTATCGTAGGGTCGAACGACACTTTATTCAGCGCCACACCGCCATTCACACCAATCGCCAGTGTATTGCGGTACTCCCCGACTTGCGCCTGAACATTGAAAATGGAAAACGGAGCCATGCCGAATAGCATTGCAACGGTCAACAGTAGTTTCTTCGTTTCCATCTTCAATCACTTAATCACCTGAATGGTATTGTTGGTCGTATAATGCACCAGTTGGACATGAAGGTTCACAAAACCGCCTTGGTCGCCTACACGCTGGAACTTGAAATAGTTCTGTACGGGCTGATATTCCAAAGCGCCCTGCATCTCGTCGAACTGACTGCCATACATGCCAAGACCATGAAGGAAATAGTACCCCAGATCGTAGCCTATCATCTCGGCACGCGGGAATACATTTCGCGAAGCGCTGCCGAAGTTCTGACGGTAGCGTTGTTCGAACTTCACCACCCGTCCACTCAGAGGATTGCGATAGTACGGCGAGAACACATAGGTGTCAAACTGATAAAAGTCCTTCAACGCGGTATTCGTATAGGTCGCCCATTCCGGATAGCCCAACAGGGTAACTTTATACTGCGGATGCTGCGCCATGAACGCCTTTACGCCCGTCAGCAACTTGTTCAGTGCCGAATGGCTACGGCTGTCCATAATAATAACATTGTTGCGGAACTGGTTAAGTGACATCTCGTAACCCAGTTCGTCGACATTGACATTCAAACGGCTTGTCTGCATGCCACGCAAGCCAAGTACCTGGTCGAGATGATTCATAAAGGAACGCCCCCGGCTGTCGTCCTCGCCCGAGACACACATCACGAAGTTACTGTTGGATAGATTCTCCAGCACCAAGGAAGTAACGCCAGGATAAAGAAGTTCCTGCGACACTCCTGCCTGATATATCCAAGGATTCCCGTAAATCTGCGGGCAGGGCGTATTGAAGGGGAGCACCATCCGAATGCCATGCTGCTGACAGAAAGTTGATAGAGTTGCCACTTGACTTGCATCGGCAGGACCAAAGAGGACATCGAGGCGTTCGAGTTGCTTGTTCTTCAGCACCTCCGATATGGCCGAGGGTGTCGTGCCGCAGTCGAAAGCAAAAACCTCCACACTGGTGCCTTCGGCTTTCACTTGCTCCACAGCCATCAGCAGGCCCCGATAAAGTTCCACCATCATCGTGCCGCGGTTGGTATGCTCCTTCAGGGGAAGCAGCACGCCCATCCGTATCGTCGTCGCTGCCCATATAGACATACCGACTACGCACAACAACAAAAGCGTAAATATCCGGCGCATATCCTTCTTTTCTTTATATCTATTCCTTATATGTATCGGAACAAAGGTCAAAGTTAGCGAAAACCTTGCGGAACGACAAAACTTTCGTTAACTTTGTAACCTGAATCATGTGAATCGAGATGAAAAAGACCGTCCTTTTCCTTATAATATTATATATCGCCTCGCTGACGACATGGGCGCAAGGCACCTTCCCGAGTGTAGATCCCCAGGCAGCATATATCACCGCCGACGGCGAAGAGATTGATGATGCTTCGTCGGAACAAGACGCACCCCTTAAAGCTACCTTCACGGCCAACCCATCCGATGTGGGCGACTATGCAGCACGCTACGAATGGAAGATTTACCGTGCAGGTAAGGAGGACACCCCCATCGTTCACCGCTTCGAGGAGAATCTCGAATACACTTTCACCCAAAGCGGCACTTTCTATGTTCAGCTATACGCCACTTTCACGCTGGGCGACGATATCATCACCTACCCCGAAGAGGGCGAGGAGAACCCCATACAGGTGGTCATCAGCAAGAGTGCGCTGGAATTCCCCAACGCCATATCGCCCAACAACGACAGATTCAACGACGAACTGAAGCCGAAGGAGGGCTACCAGAGCATCGTAGAGTTCCATGCGACTGTCTTCAATCGCTGGGGACAGGAAATTTATTCGTGGGACAATGTGGACGGCGAATGGGACGGCAAGTGGAACGGACACACGGTGAAAGACGGTGTATATTTCCTTGTTGTCAAAGCCCTCGGGGCAGACGGAAAGAAATACAACATCCGTAAGGCCATCAATGTCATTTCGGGCGTAACCAACAAGAACGGTAGAAATGACGACGACTAAGGGAGAAATTACGGTTCTTGGCGCACGCGTCCACAATCTGAAGAACATCGATGTCACCATTCCGCGAGGGAGCCTGACGGTCATCACAGGACTCTCGGGCAGCGGAAAGTCGTCGTTGGCCTTCGATACCATCTATGCTGAGGGACAGCGGCGCTATATCGAGACCTTTTCTGCCTATGCCCGCAACTTTCTGGGCAATATGGAACGCCCCGATGTGGACAAGATAACGGGACTTTCGCCCGTCATCAGCATCGAGCAGAAGACCACAAACAAGAACCCACGCTCTACCGTCGGCACTACCACCGAAATCTACGACTTCCTGCGTCTGCTCTATGCCCGAGCCGGAGAGGCTTTCAGTTATGTCACGGGCGAGCCGATGGTGAAATACACCGAAGAGCAGATTGTAAACTTGCTGCTCAACGACTTCCTTGGCCGTAAGGTCTATCTGCTGGCACCTTTGGTGAAGAACCGCAAGGGACACTACAAGGAACTCTTCGAGACGGTTGTGAAGAAGGGCTACCTCTATGTCCGTATCGACGGCGTGCTGATGGAAGTGGAAAAGGGTATGAAGCTGGACCGCTACAAGAACCATAGTATCGAAGTCGTTGTGGACCGCCTCGTCGTGAAAGAGACCGACAACCGACGGCTGCAGAACAGCATAGCCAACACGCTGAAGATGGGCGAAGGACTGATGATGGTATATGATGTGCAGACGGAGGAGATTCGCCACTACAGCCGACGGCTGATGTGTCCCACTTCGGGCATATCATACAGCGACCCTGCCCCCCACGATTTTTCATTCAACTCGCCACAGGGCGCATGTCCACGCTGCAAGGGTCTCGGCTATGTCAGCCTCATCGACCGCAACCGCATCATCCCCGACAAAAGCCTGAGCATCCACGACGGTGCCATCGTACCGCTGGGGAAGTACAAGAGTTCGATGATATTCTGGCAGATTCAGGCCATTCTCGACAAATACGGCTTCACGCTGAACGACCCCGTCAGCAACCTCAGCGACGAGGCTCTCGACGAGATATTCAGTGGCAGCATCGAACGACTACGCATCCCGGCCGAGGTAACAAAGACCTCGAACGACTATTTCTGTACCTACGAGGGACTGGTGAAATACATCCGCTCCACACAGGAGAACGACCAGAGCGCTACGGCACAAAGGTGGGTGGGACAGTTCAGTCGCGATACCGTCTGTCCCGAATGCCACGGCCAACGACTCAACCAGCAGGCTCTGCACTTCCGCATCGGCGGAAAGAACATTGCCGAACTGTCCGCTATGGACCTTGGCGACCTGTATCGCTGGTTAGAGGACTTGGACGAGCATCTTTCCGAGCACCAGAAGAAGATTGCCCCCGAAATACTCAAGGAGATACGCACCCGACTGAAATTCCTATTGGATGTCGGACTCGACTATCTGGCACTGAACCGCACATCGGCATCGCTGTCGGGCGGCGAGAGCCAGCGCATACGACTCGCCACACAAATCGGCAGCCAACTCGTCAATGTATTATACATTCTCGACGAACCCAGCATTGGTCTGCACCAACGCGATAACCAGCGCCTCATCAATTCGCTGAAGGAACTGCGCGACATGGGTAATACGGTGATTGTCGTCGAGCACGACGAGGAAATGATGCGTGCTGCCGACTGGATTATCGACATCGGTCCGCGTGCTGGTCGCAAAGGTGGCGAAGTCGTGTTCCAAGGCACCTTCCCCGATATGCTGAAGGCCGATACGCTGACAAGTCAATATCTAAAGAAGACGGCATCCAATCAAGAAGTATATGCACCCCTCGCTATAAGAGGGGGGCAAGGGGTAAGTCTTTCCCTCTTCGGTTGCAAGGGCAACAACCTGAAGAATGTCGATGTGACCCTGCCACTCGGCAAGCTGATTTGTATCACGGGGGTCAGCGGTAGCGGTAAGTCAAGCCTCATCAACGAAACCCTACAACCCATTCTTTCGCAACACTTCTACCGTTCGCTGAAAGACCCCCTGCCCTACGACCGCATTGAAGGGCTGGAGCATGTGGACAAGGTAGTCGATGTGGACCAAAGCCCATTGGGTCGCACGCCCCGTTCCAATCCCGCCACCTACACAGGCGTATTCAACGACATTCGCGACCTCTATGCCCAACTGCCCGAGGCCAAGATTCGCGGCTACAAGCCTGGCCGCTTCTCCTTCAATGTCAAGGGCGGACGATGCGAATGTTGCGGCGGCAACGGCTATCGCACGGTAGAGATGAACTTCCTGCCCGATGTACTTGTGCCCTGCGAGGAATGTCGTGGCAAGCGCTACAATCGCGAAACGCTGGAAGTACGGTTCAAGGGCAAATCCATTGCCGATGTGCTCGATATGACCATCAACCAAGCCGTTGAGTTCTTCGAGAACCAGCCGCAGATACTCCAGAAGATTAAGGTACTGCAAGATGTCGGACTCGGTTACATCAAACTCGGTCAACCCAGCACCACCCTGTCGGGCGGCGAGAGTCAGCGCGTAAAGTTAGCCACAGAACTGGCAAAGCGCGACACAGGGCGCACGCTCTACATTCTCGACGAGCCCACCACAGGCCTTCACTTTGAGGACATCCGCGTACTGCTCTCCGTACTCAACCGCCTTGTAGATAAGGGCAACACCGTCGTCGTCATCGAACACAACCTCGACATCATCCGTGCTGCCGACTACCTCATCGACATGGGCCCCGAAGGTGGTCAGCGCGGCGGCCAACTGCTCTTCCAGGGCACGCCCGAGGAACTGAAACAAAGTGGCATTGGCTACACCAGTCAGTATCTCTAATCCCTCCCCTTCCTATTCTCGCCCCTCTCACACACATGTGTGCGCCCCTACGCATTACTATTCCGTCGCCTCACGCAATAGTAGTCCGAGGCACGGAAAACTAGTAGTCCGTCGCCCCTCGCACTATTAGTCTTCGCTTCCTTTAACCGTTAACCTATTAAACAGCACCGCAGGTGCGATTCGCTCGACATCCCATCGGGGTGACGCTTTCATAGCGCAGCGGAGAAAGAAACTTTCACCCCATTTCTTTGCACATATTAAATTAAATTTCGTACATTTGCATCGTGAGACCTATCTCATTACACCGCAGCGGCCGTGTAATTTGTAAAAATATAGAAGCGTTATGCTCTTTCTTGCAAGCTGAAAACGTAGGAAATTTTCAATCATTGCAGAATGTTAGAGGTCTGTGTATGCTTACACAGTCACTTTAAAAAGGAAGAAGTTAGGCATGATGTTTCACGCGTGAGCGTGGAACTGCTGTTGTACTACTATCTTTTCCTTTTTGGGTGATTCCTACGACCCTCAGCTTGAAGATGTGGACATACAGTTCCACGCTTCTCGTATTAATAACTAATACTATAAAATTAAATTCTCCGTGGGACTGGGAGAACAGGAGGAAATACCATGAAAAAGTTCTATTCGAGGCTGCTCATGCTCATAGTGGGTATAGTGGTAATGGGCCTGTCGTCTTGTACCAATGATGACACAGGCGAACAACTGGCACCGGACGAGGTGAGGGTGTACTTTGTCTGTACCCTCGATGTGTCCAGCG